>CAMNDR010000029.1 GCA_946535685.1 uncultured Clostridia bacterium
GACCTGACCAGCTTTTTGAAAAAAGCTGGACCAAAAACTTTTAAGTTCGCTCCGCACTTTCATGAATGGTTTTTTGACAGCCTTAATTCTGCATCGCGGATCAGATGGAATCCTCATCCATTTTTGAGAGAAACAGCGCACATTCCATCGCCAGACGGAAGGCATCTGCCGGAGTGATGACCTTGCTGCAGATCATCAGCATGTTCTGCAGGACGATGGCGAACAGCACCGGCCATTCCTCCGGGCTTTCGCAGTATTTTACGGTCATGTTGTCATAGATCCCGTCCCAGCAGTTTTTGATCTCGCCGTAGACATAGGCAGGCGGGAACACGTTCCAGATCCGGTAGGCCGGATCCCCGAGCACGGATGCCGCACGCTGCACGAGCGGGATCACATCCGGCACGTCCTCCCCCGGCGCTGCCTGCTGGTAAAAGCCGCGGCAGGCGGAGAGAATGCTGTACTGTCCTTCGAGCAGGAATTTGTTGACATCATCGCCCATGTAGAATTTCTTGTTATCATTTGTCCCTACAACGACAAAATTGCCGTTTGCGGCCTTCACTGCCTGGTGGCAGGCATAGCCTGCAAGACCGGAGGCAAACAGCAGCCCCCGCTGCGCATCAAAGCCCTTTTCCGTGGAAAAGACGCTGTTGAACATCTGCATGATGCTGCCCGCATTCCGGGCAATTCTCTCTAAATCCATAGTGGTTCCTCCTTTAATGATGATGAAGTATAATTGATTCAGTGCTTTTCTGACAGATCTTCGAGATATTCCGGCGGCACGGCTCTGGTGAGCCATACGCCGTTGACGGACTGGTAGAATTGATGGCCGCAGTCTGCCATGGCTCCGGCGGCGATGCGGAATATATGCGGCTTGCCGTGCCGGATGCCGACCTTCTGCGCCGTTTCGGTATCGGCGGAAAGATGGACATACAGCCGGCTCATCGGCCTGAGCCCCTCTGCACGGATGGCGGGGACAAAGCGCTCCGCAGTGCCGTGGTACAGGTATTCCGGCGGCTGCTTTTCCTGCAGCTCCACATCCACGGCAACGGAATGCCCCTGGTTCGCCCGGATGCGGCTGCCGTCCTCACTGAACGCATAGCGCCCCTTGGCATCCGTCCGCACGATCTCCTCAAGGATGGCACGGCTGATCGGATGCCCCGCCGCCTGCATGCCCTGCAGGAGCGCTTCCACATCCGCCCAGCCGTGGGCATCGAGTGTCAGCCCCGCTGCCTCCGGCTTGTGGCGGAGGATGAGGGCGAGAAATTTGCTGGTCTGGGTCAGATCCATGTATCTCACTTCCTTTGGTCATCCGGGGGCTCTCCGTATTGCTCCGTCTGCAGCTCGATGAGCAGGAGGAGGATGAAGAGGTTCTCCCAGATGAAAAATGTCATAAACAGCGCCGGAATGCCCAGAAAATAGAGCAGAATGAACACGCCTGCATACAGGAGCGAGCACAGCGCCGGGATGCGCTGCTTTGCGCTTTTTGCCAGCACCGCCGTCAGAATGAATGAAACGGTCACTGCCAGCATCAGGGCGATCGCAAAGGCATTGTGCAGGTCGATCGTGAAGGGTGTCGGCGCATCGCTGAAGGTGTTGAACGGGAACCATGCCGTGCCGGTAATATTCAGGAAAATCACGGCATAGACGAGCTTCCGGAGCAGATGCATCCGGGCGGCTGCGACATAGTACGCCAGCAGCCCGGTCATGATGGCGGCGGTGCAGAAATAGAGCACGGATGTCCAGCGCTGCAGCCCGACATAGGCGGAAAAGGAGATGCCGAGATCATACAGATGATTCCCGCTGCTCCAGGCAGAGGCGACGGCGATGACGGCTGTCAGGAGAAACAGGCCGCCGCAGAGCAGCGGGATGCGGCATCGCAGCCGCTGAACTGCCCTACTCATTTTGCCCCCAGATGGGAGGCCATCTGCTTTTCGGCTTCCCGGATCTCCGCGCGCAGCTCGGCGGCAGACATCCGGAAGGCGCCGTTTCCGAGGATGATGATCTGCTCCGTGCCGTCCGAGGTGGCGACCCGCACACGGTAATCCTTCACGAGCTCATGGGAAATGCGCTCGATGTAGGAATCTGCCGTTTCGGCTTCCTTCGTATAGACGATGCTGATGCCGCTCTCCTGCACGACGCTGCCGGGATTGCCCCTGACCCGGTAGGCATCGAATACCACGATCAGCTCGCACTGCCGGTAGCCCCGGTAATTTGCCAGGATATGGATGAGATCCGCACGGGCGGCATCAAGATTCTCTGCCGCTGTCTTTTTGAGATCGTCCCATGCAAAGATGATGTTATAGCCGTCCACGAGCAGATATTCCGGCCCCTTCGGCAGCGGAACCGGCCTGGATGCGGGCTTTTCCGTATGCAGATGATGCCGCTCGTCACGCTTGTCCCGCTTCACGGCGCCATAGGTGCGCTCGAAGATCTCCATGAGCTCCTTGTCCTGTGCGGCACTCCCGGTATAGGCTTCCCGGACAGCCCGCACGGGCGCAGAGACCGTGACTTCGGAGCGCTCCCGGAGATAACTCTCGGTATGCATCCGCTGCGGCACCTCGTCCCATTTCACGAGCTCGCCTGCCCCGTGGGAGCAGAAGACGGAATCCGGGGAATTGTCTAGATCGCTCTCCGGCCGGTAATCCGCCGCTGCGATGACGGCATCCGCATGCACACACGGCGCATAGCCGGAAGCCACGGCGGAAAACCGCCCGCGTCCCCGTGTGAACTCCGTCACCTCGGCTTTGTAGGTCATCAGGAAGGCGGCGGGCGCTTCGCCGGTCAGGAGCGTGAATTCTCCCGCTGTTTCGGGGGCGGAGAGCTTTGCACCGGCGTTCTGCAGATCGGTCATGGCTCTGCCGACAGTGCCGGACGGGATCTCCAGCCGGAAGCGCATCCACGGCTCCAGCAAAACGCTTTCGGCCTGCATCAGTCCCTGCCGGACAGCCCGGTAGGTCGCCTGCCGGAAGTCGCCGCCCTCGGTGTGCTTCTTGTGCGCACGGCCGGCGGTCAGGGTGATCTTCATATCCGTGATGGGCGAGCCGGTCAGCACGCCGACATGCTGCTTTTCCCGCAGATGCGTCAGAATGAGCCGCTGCCAGTTGCGGTCGAGCGCATCCTCCCTGCAGACGGACGAGAACACCAGCCCGCTCCCACGCTTTCCCGGTTCGAGCAGCAGCCGCACCTCGGCATAATGCCGCAGCGGCTCATAATGTCCCATGCCTTCGACCGTATCGGCGATGGTCTCCTTATAGGCCACGCCGCCGGGGACAAATTCCGCCCGGATCCCGAAGCGCTCCTCCAGCACATGCTGCAGAACCGCCTGCTGGATCTCGCCCATGAGCAGCACATGGATCTCCTGCAGACGGCCGGAGAACTGCACATGGAGCTGCGGATCCTCCTCGCCGAGCTTCCGGAGCGCCGTGAGCGCCGTGTGGACAGAAACGCCCTCCGGGAGCTGCACCGCATAGCGCAGCACCGGCTCCAGCACGGGCGCTGCGGCATCCTCCTCGGTGCCGAGCCCCTGTCCGGGATAGGTCTCCGAAAGACCGGTCACGGCGCAGACCGTGCCGGGATAGACCTCGTCTGCCTGGGTGAATCTGGCACCGGAATACAGCCGGATCCGGCTGACCTTCTCCTCGCCGCAGACCGTGTCCCGCACATGCAGCACGCCGCCGGTGATCTTCATATGCGTCAGGCGGCTGCCCTGCTCATCCTCGGTGATCTTGTAGACCCTCGCACCGAAGGCGGGGCGTTCCTCCAGCGGGAGCGTCAGCTTCAGCAGGAGCTCCAGCAGCGCCGGAACACCGTCGAGCTTCAGCGCTGCGCCGAAGATGCACGGAAAGATATGCCGCAGCCGGATCGCCTGCGCAAGAGCGGCTTCGGTCAGCGGTTCCCCGGCGAGCACCTGCTCCATGAGCACCTCGTCACAGCTTCCGGCGGCTTCGGCGAACGCCTCGTCCTGCTCCGGATAGCGGCTGAAATCGACGCATGCCGTCCCGAACCGGCCGCAGAGCTGCGTCATGAGCTCGTCCCGGGTCAGGTGGGAAATGTCCATCTTGTTGAGGAAAAGGAAGACCGGCACGCCTGCATGCTGCAGCAGCTTCCAGAGCGTTTCGGTGTGGCTCTGGATGCCCTCGGAGCCGCTGACGACCAAAATTGCATAGTCGAGGACGGAGAGCGTGCGCTCCATTTCGGCGGAAAAATCCACATGTCCCGGTGTATCGAGCAGATTCAGCTCGATTTCCGGATGATCGGGATCGGGCAGCAGGATGCGTGCCTGCTTGGAGAAAATGGTGATGCCCCGTTCCTTTTCGAGGGCATCGGTATCGAGAAAGGCATCGCCGTGATCGACCCGGCCGAGCCGCCGGAGCGCACCTGCTGTGTAGAGCAGTCCCTCCGAGAGCGTGGTCTTGCCGGAGTCAACATGGGCGAGAATGCCGATGGTCAGACGTTTCATGGATGTTCCTTTCTTCATTGGCTATTCATATAAAATTCACGAAAATTTCTCATTTTAAATTTATAATAGAGTCATATCATCAACCTGGGAGGGATCACATATGAAAGAATGCCCGTTATGCAAATCGAAGCTCCATGATTATGAAATGCAGTGCAGCTGCGGCTATTCCTTTATGGTCGCCGATGCACAGAGCAGCAGTCCGGATCTTGCAGAAGCGGAAAAGCGCATCGAAGAGCAGATCGCCAATCCGCCGAAGATTCCGCAGCCGATACCGGCTCCGGCTCCTGCGCCTGCACCGGTACAGCAGATGCCCCAGATGCAGCAGGCACCCGCTCCGCAGTATCCCACCTATCGGTCTGTTCATGTTCCGGTCTGGGTGAAGATACTCGTCTTCTTCTGTCCGCCTCTTGGCTGGTGCATCATGACCGGCCTGATCGCCAACGGAGATGATAAGAAAGCCTGGAACATCCTCGGCATTTCGCTGCTCCCGACGATCCTTTCGATCATTGCGGTGATCGCCGGCGTGATCTTGCTGCTTTCAGAACTGGGCGATCATTTTTAAGCGCAGAGCATTTGTGAACAGAAGCCCCCTCTCCATCGGAGAGAGGGCTTTTGATTTTGGGCAACACCGCACAGAGCTGGTGGTGCAGATGCGCAGCCAAGCCGCCAGGCGGGCTTTGTGCGGTGTTGCCTTTGATCACTCCGTCTGGAACGAGTCGATCCAGGAGAAGATATACGGCTCATATTCCGCATATTTCTTTTCCGGCGTAATGATGATCACGTCATAGATCGCCGTTTTCCCGACGCACATCGCATCCACGACATGCACGGAATCTGCGCCGAAGAAGATGCCGGTTTCCTTGTGCTCATATTCATAATAGAACATGCTGCCGCGGTCCTGGAGGTTGACCTCGTGGCCGTTTTCGTCCACGGCGGGCATGCGCTGCTTGATGATCTCCTCGAGCTTCTTGCGGCTGATGCTGCCGAGCGCCTTGGGATCATAGCTCATGGCGGAAATGGCGATCGCCGCCTCGCTGCTGCGCTTCTGCAGAAGCGAGCGCATGTCTGCGCTGTTCTCGATGACCTCGCTGTCCTTCATGCTGGCCGGGATGGTGATGGAATAGCCGGGGCCGCTGACACGCTCCCAGGATGCACGGTCGGTGACAGAGCGTTTCCCCTTGGTGGCTGAGGAAATGAGGAAGAAGGCCAGCAGCGCAAAGAGCAGTGCTCCGGCGATCATGCCGAGCACCAGCGGCAAGGCGCTCCGCTTCTTCGGATAGAGGTTCAGCGAATCCGGCCCCACATAGCCGGCGCTTGCCCCGCACTGACAGAACATCTGTCCGTCCTTCAGTTCCCTTCCGCATGCATTGCATCTCATGGTAAATTCCCCCTTGTATCATGGCAGCGGTTCTGTGCTGCATGTTATCTATTCTCCAGTATACCAGATTGTGAACGGTTTGTAAAGAGCAGGGATTCAATTTTATGAGGCCACAGATTTTTTACGGATTTCGCATGTGATTTTTGTACAGTATGACGAAGCCCAGAGGCACCGGATTCCGGCGGTGTGCGGGCGTTTTTTCTTCTTTTCAGAGAAACCATCAGACAAGGCGATAAAAATGCAGCATTTTGGAAGAAAAATGCGCATCTATTTGAAAAAATTGCAAAAAACCCTTGATTTTTCAAATCAATTGTGCTATAATAAGTATTGTAATAGGATGCAGAAAGGACCGGAAAACACTTCCGGTCTTTTGCTTTGCAGCAAGAGAAAGGAAATGATCTATGAAGCTGAAAAAATTCGGCGGTACCGAGCAGAAGATCTATGATCTGTGCGCCCCGGTCATCCAGGGGCTCGGGTATCTGGTCTGGGATGTCCGGTACGAGAAGGAGGGCGCAAGCTGGTACCTGCGCATCTTCATCGACAGCGAGACGGACAGCATCGGCATCAATGACTGCGAAAAGGTCACAGGGCCGGTCAGCGACCTGCTCGACGAACAAGATCCCATGGCCCAGAGCTATATCCTGGAGATCAGCTCTGCGGGGCTGGAGGCGGAGCTTGTGCGGGAGAGCCACTTCGATGCCTGCATCGGCTGCGAGGTGAGAGCCCGCGGATTCCGGCCGTTCCCGGACGGCAGCCGTGAACTGATCGGCGTGCTGGAGGACTGGGACAAGGATGCCGTGACACTCACCGTGAACGGCGAACAGAAGGTGCTCCCGTTTAAGGAGCTGACGTTTGTCAAGCTGTACTTTGACTTCGGCGATGAAACGTGATCGCTGATGAAGCTGCATTTCTAAGGCAACACCGCACAGAGCTGGTGGTACTGCCTTAATCACCAAAATGATTCTTTAATGGAGGCGTATGAAACATCATGGACAACAATTTCTTTGAAGCGCTGGCGGATCTCGGCACAGAGAACAGCGTTGATGCTGCGACGGTGATCGAGAAGGTCAAGTCCGCTATGCAGAAGGCTGCACAGCGTATGTACCCGGAATGTAAGGAGTGCATCCGTGTGGACATTGATCCGGAAAAGAAGATCTTTGAGGTCTATCTGCTCCAGACGATCGTGGACGACGAGCCCTTCAACAATACCGAGATCAACATCGACGAGGCCAAGGCCAAGGATCCCGATGCCTATGTCGGCGGTATCTTCGAGCGCCGGCTCGATATCTCCAAGTTCGGCCGTGCATCCGCACAGTCTGCCAAGCAGTCGATCAAGGGCGATCTCCGTGACATCAACCGTGACCGCATCCTCGAGAAGTTCGACAGCAAGGTCGATGACATCATCACGGCCACTGTCACCCAGGTGGAGCCGGGCAGAGGCGCTGCAACGCTGATGTACGACAAGACCGAGCTCTATCTCCTGCGCCAGGATCAGATCCCGGGCGAGGTGCTCCGTGAGGGCATGAGCATCAAGGTCTATGTCACCAAGATCGCCAACCGCAGCAAGAAGCCGATCATCAAGCTCTCCCGCATCCACAAGGGCCTCGTGAAGCGCCTGTTTGAGCTGGAGGTGCCGGAGATCTTTGACGGTACCGTGGAGGTCAAGTCCATCTCCCGTGAGGCGGGCTCCCGTTCCAAGATCGCTGTGGTCTCCAATGACCCGAATGTGGATGCGATCGGTGCCTGCATCGGCCCGAAGCGGCAGAGAATCTCCGCTATCGTGCATGAGCTGAACGGTGAGAAGATCGACATTATCCCCTACAGCGACGATCCGGCAGAGTACATTGCCAATGCGCTCTCCCCGGCCAAGGTGCTCAAGGTACACATCCTGCCGCCTGAGGAGGAGCCGGAGGAATATATCACAGAGACCGGCGAGCGCCGTGAGCGCACGCCCAAGCTCTCCGCCATCGCAGTTGTGCCGCACGATCAGCTCTCCCTTGCCATCGGCAATAAGGGACAGAATGCAAAGCTCGCTGCCAAGCTGACCGAGTGCAAGATCGACATCAAGTCCGATCAGGAGGCGTTCGAGCTCCCCGCACCGAAGCCTGCTGCAGCACCTGCGGAGGATGAGGCGCTGTTCGAGGAGGAGCCTGCAGAAGCAGCTCCGGAAACGGCTGAGGAGGAGCCGGCTGCTGAGTAAGCGGCAGGCGGTGCCCTATGGTAAAGAAAATACCGATGCGTCAGTGCATCGGCTGCGGTGAAATGAAGCCCAAGC
>CAMNDR010000030.1 GCA_946535685.1 uncultured Clostridia bacterium
CTTTTCGGCGGATTTCATCAGGCATTTGTAGCCGTCCACCATCGAAAAGATGAAGCTGTACACGCCCCGGACAAGCGGGATTTTCTTGTACCACGGCCGATCCTTGCCGACGCCGCCCTTGATATCCCACGTTTCCACGTCGATCGTGCCATCCGGCAGACGGCACGCCATCGCACCCCTGGAAACGCCCTTCATCATCACGCCCTCAATGAGCGCCTGTCCGCCGATCTTGATTCGGTGTGTCGGACAAGCCTGCAGTTCGGACGCCGTGCTCTTCGTTTCTTTTTTTTCCATAGACTTTCCTTCCAGATAATTCATTGCAAACATGGATTGCATGCGACCTGCCAGCGGGGGCTCCCCGCTCGCCGCTTACTCCGGTTTCTTGCCCGGCGGGAGCGTGATGGTCACGGTCGTACCGACGCCTTCTTCGCTGGTAATATCGAGGCTGCCGCCGTGGGCAGCGATGATCTCATCCGCCACAGCCAGACCGATGCCGGAGCCCCGGCGGGTGTGGTTGGGCTTGTAGAATTTCTCCTTGATCTTGGGCAGATCGGAGGCCTTGATGCCGCAGCCGGTATCCGATACGCTTACCACGATCTTTCCCTGCCGCTCCGTTGCTTCAATATGCACCAGACCGCCCGGGTCGGAATACTTGATCGCATTGTCGATCACGTTGATGAACACCTGCCGGATGCGGTTCTTGTCACCGTAGACGAACGGCAGCATTTCCGGCTCATCATAGGTGATGTGGATCTGGTCACGGGCAGCCTTGTCCATGTAGATCAGCACCGCATCGCCCAGCTCTGCGAGAATGTCCATTGTGTCCTTCTGCAGCGTGAAATGGCCGCTCTGCATGCGGGAAAAGTCAAGCAGCTCCTCGACCATCTGGGACAGACGCTCTGTCTCACTGATGATGACGTTCATGCCCTTGTGGATGGTCTCAGGGTCGTTTTCGGTATAGATCGTCTCTGCCCAGCCCTTGATGGCGGTCAGCGGCGTGCGCAGCTCATGTGATACGGAGGAAATGAACTCGTTCTTCATCTCCTCCGTGTTGGCAAGCTCGTCCGCCATGTGCGTGATGGCCGTACAGAGATCACCGATCTCGTCGTTGCCGTTGTAGCGGATGCGGAAGGAGAAGTCGCCCTTCGCAAATTTGCCCGCTGCCGTACTGAGCTGCGAGATCGGGCGGATGATGCTGCCGACGAAGTAAATGCCCGTGATGATGAGCAGCAGCAGGATCGCCGCACAGACGATCGTGGCTGCGATCGTGATGGTCGTGACGGTCGAATCGACCTCCTCAAGGGAGGAAACGACCCGGACAGCACTGTATTCCGTCGAAAAGGACGAAATATCCATGCAGACCGCCATGATCTTTTCACGGTTCTCCGCTCTGCCGACCCAGTAGCCGTCGCCGCCGGCAGTGAGGCTCTCGTAATCCGGGAGCGCCGTATCTGCGGACGGTGAAAAGCCCGATGAGGTCAGCACGACTCTGCCCTTGACATTGACCGCCATCAGCTCCATCTTGTCCTTGGCGGAAAAGCTCTCGAACGTATTGCGCAGCTCAGGGGAGAGGTTTGTCTCGGAATCCTGCGCATAGCGGGAGAGAATATTGACCACGCTGGTCAGCTCTGCTGTCAGCTTCTGTCTGGCACCGGCATAATAGAAGGTCTGGATGGCATAGATGAATGCCAGCTCCATGACCACCATGAT
This sequence comes from uncultured Clostridia bacterium, assembly GCA_946535685.1. Taxonomy (GTDB): domain Bacteria; phylum Bacillota; class Clostridia; order Oscillospirales; family Ruminococcaceae; genus UBA3855. The sequence continues at coordinate 1,711 of CAMNDR010000030.1, forward strand.
GAGCACCAGCACACCAAGGTTGTTGGCGATCCAGCGCCGCAGCAGCGTCCGCTTCTTGGCGGGCTTTTTTTCTTCCTGTTCAGGTCTTGTCATTCCACTTATAGCCATAGCCCCAGATCGTGACGATATACTGCGGGTTGGACGGCTCATCCTCGATCTTCAGACGGATGCGGCGGATGTTGACATCCACAATCTTGTAATCACCGTAGTAATTCTCGCCCCAGATGTGGTTGAGGATGGAGGCTCTGTCGAGCGCCGTGTTCTTGTTGTTCATGAAGTATTCAAGGATCTGGTATTCCACCTGCGTCAGATCGATCGGCTTGCCGTTCTTGGCAACGGTGCGGCTCTTGAGATTGAGTGTGAACGGGCCGGATTCGATGACCGGGCTGGAATCGTCATGGATAAAGCTCATGCAGACTCTGCGGTAGATGGCATCCACACGGGCTGTCAGCTCCGAGAGGGAGAAGGGCTTAGTAATGTAATCATCGGCGCCGATCATCAGGCCGCTGACCTTGTCCATCTCCTGGGTGCGTGCGGTGAGCATGATGATGCCGAGCGTGGAGCTCTTTTCCCGCAGCCGCTTGCAGACGGTAAAGCCGTCAATTCCCGGCATCATGATGTCGAGCAGCACGATGTCAAAATTGCCGTTCTCATCCTCAAAGGTCTGGAGCGCCGCCTCGCCGCTGTTGACATCCACAACGTCATAGCCGGCACGCTTTAAATTGATGACCACGCAGTCACGGATGACGTCCTCATCCTCGCATACTAAGATTCGTTTCATGGATTATCTCCTCCTCTGTGGTTGAAATGATCACATCCCGGAAATCGCTGCGCTGAAACGCCGTCAGCTCAGGAACCGGAAGCATGGCAGCAGCTTGCCGATCGTCAGAGAAAGCGTCTGGCCTTCTTCTGCACGGGCAAGATAGGTTGCTGTGCCTTTGGTATGCAGCAGACAGTAGCCTGCCTGCAGATGTTCATTGGTATCCGCTTCGTCATAAGAGATATAAATGCGCAGCAGAACCGGCATGGTGTCCTCCCATGCGCCGTCGTAGGCCACGAACTGCAGCTCACTGCCGGTGTTGTCCTTGACGACCGAAACATGGTTCCGCCAGGCCTCCGGCAGCAGGAATGCATAGCCGTCACCGGCGCTGTAATAGCTGTAATATTCGGTATAGACCCGCGGCTCCTGCATCGCCTTCCAGCGGGTCTGCCGGATCTTGTCGGAATCCGCAGCGTCCTCGTAGCCGGGAAATGCGACCTGTACCGGAATCTCCGGCACGCCGTCGCTGTCGATGTCGGTACACGCCAGACCTGCCCGGCGCACCGTATCCTCGACCTTATAGCCGCAGCGCTCAAGCAGATTGCTGAGCTGACCGTCCTCAAAACACAGGATCTCGGTCTGCAGGTTGGAGGTGCCGGTCGCAGCATCGACATAGAGCGTCACTCTGCCGTCCGGGAGCTTGCCGTAGCTGAGCTGGGTATAGTCGGTGTAGCGGTCACGGAAGCTGCAGCGGTATTCGTGGTAGCGGCCGTCCTCCTCGAGCCGGTAGACTGCCGCATAGGCAGGATCCTCCGCTGCTGTTGCAGCATCGAGCAGGATCAGGTCGGGGTTTTCCGTGCCGCTGCCGGAGCTTGCCACGTCGAACAGCGCATAGCTGTGCGAGAGCGTCTGTTCGAGGTAATCATCCGCATAGGAATAGACCGAGAGATATTTCTCCGACTGGTTCGAGGTGGAATAGCCGACGATGATGTTGATGCGGTCATTCGTGCCGAGCTTCGAGATCACGACCTTCTCGATCTCCGAGCCATCGGCGCTGCGGTCGCAGATGGACAGCCATTCGCCGTCGATGCAGTCGAGAATGTTGATGCGCAGTCCGGTATCGGTCGCAGCGATGCCGTTTTTCTCGTAGAACACGATCGCCTCTTCCGAAGCGTCGCCGTCGATGTCCGTCACGATGAAGGCGGAGAGATAGGTGCCCTTCTTGGGATATTTCAGCCGGATATCCGACCCGGTCGTATCCCGGAGCGCCTGGTAGATCTGCTCCTGCTGGGCACTGAGCTTCGGGGGTGTGAGCATTGCATCCACGTTGATACCGATGGAGCAGCCCGTCATGCAGAGCGCAGCGGCTCCCGAGATCAGGCGCAGCAGCAGCTTTTTAGCGCTCGCTGATCGGAACATAGGCCTTTTTCTTGGGGAGTGCCTTGTATGCCGGACGGATGATGCGTCCGCCGGTCATGAGCTCCTCCATGCGGTGCGCCGACCAGCCGGCCATGCGGGAAACGGCAAACAGGGGCGTGTACAGCTCCTCCGGAATGCCGAGCATGCGGTACACAAGGCCGGAATACATATCCACATTGGCACAGACTGTCTTTTCGATGCCCCGTACCTCCTTCATGAGGATGGGCGTGAGACGCTCGATGGTATCGAGCAGCCGGAATTCGGCTTCGATCTCCTTGCCGGCAGCGAGCTTGAAGGCCTTTTCCTTCAGGATGACCGCTCTCGGGTCGGAGAGTGTATAGACCGCATGTCCCATGCCGTAGACCAGGCCGGAGCCGTCACCGGCTTCCTTCTTGAGGACTTTGCGGATGTAGTCAGCGACCTCGCCCTCATTGTCCCAGTGCTTGATGTTGGCCTTGAATTCCTCAAGCTGCGCAGCGACCTTGAGGTTCGCTCCGCCGTGCTTCGGCCCCTTGAGGGCACAGACTGCAGAGGAATAGGCAGAATACGCATCCGTGCCGGAGGATGTCAGCACACGGCAGGTAAAGGTCGAGTTGTTGCCGCCGCCGTGTTCTGCGTGGAGCATGAGCAGGACATCGAGGAGCTGTGCTTCCTCGGGGCTGTACTGTCTGTCCGGACGCAGCATCGAGAGAATGGTCTCGGCGGTCTTTTCATCGGGACGCAGCGGATGCATGAAGAGCGACTGGTTATCGAAATGCTTCCGCTTGACCTGATAGGCATTGACCATGATGATCGGCATCTTGGCGATCAGGGAAATGGCCGTGCGCATCTCGGATTCGAGCGTGGTATCCTCGCAGTCGATCTCGTTGTAGGAATACAGGGACAGGATCGAGCGTGCGAGCTTGTTCATGATGTTGCGGGACGGTGCCTTCATCATCATATCCACCACAAAGCCGGAGGGCAGTGAGCGGTGCATCGAGAGATGATGGTTGAAGGCCTCCAGCTCATCCGCCGTCGGCAGGTCTCCGAACAGCAGCAGATACGCCGTTTCTTCATAACCGAAGCGGCCTTCCTTCTCGGCATTGTGTACGAGGTCATAGATATCATAGCCGCGGTAGATCAGCTCACCCGGGATCGGCTCGACTTCGCCCTCGTTGACGACGTAGCCGTGTACATTACAAATATTGGTGATACCCGCCAGGACACCAGTACCGTCACTGCGGCGCAGACCGCGCTTGATGTGGAATTTGGTGTACAGATTCTGGTCGATGCGGGAATGTTCTTTCAGGTGATCGCATAAACTCTGCATATCAGCATTGGAAAATACCTTGCCCATAGGACGAACCTCCTGGTTATAAATGAAGATAGTAATACATAATACATTATACCATTTTCCAGTGGATAAGTCAAGGGGTTTACATTGAAAGGAGCGCCATATGAAACGTCATTTTCTGCAGCTTCTGCTGTTTGCCTTCCTGCTGACGGCATTGCCGCTGCTGCCGGCACTGCTGATCCGTCCTGCCGCAGAACCGGCGCCCGCTGTGGAGCTTCCGGAAACGGAGAGCGTGTTTTCCACAACCGAACCACCCGTTGTGGAAAGCCAGGCCGGCTACTGTATTCTGCAGACAGCGACCGGCGAGATCCGGGAGGTGCCGCTGCGGGACTATCTGATCGGGGCAGTGGGTGCGGAGATGCCTGCCTCCTTTGCGCCGGAAACGCTCAAAGCGCAGGCAGTTGCAGCGCATACCTATGCGGAGCGGCAGTGCATGCTCTCGGCGGGGCGGGAAGAATTGCGGGGGGCGGATTTTTCGGATGATCCGGCGCTGTATCAGGCATGTCTCACAGAGGACGAGCAGCGTGAACGCTGGGGAACGCATTATGATCTCTACCATGACCGCATTGCCGCCGCAGTGGATGCGGTGCAGGACGAGCTGCTGTATTATGACGGTGAGCCGATCATTGCGGCATTTCACGCCATGTCCAGCGGCCGGACAGAATCAGCGGAGAACATGTGGGGCAGCGCCATCCCCTATCTCTGTTCTGTGGAAAGTGAGGCGGATTCTCATGCACCGGATTTTGAGACGACTGTGCAGCTCACTGCCGAGGAAGTCCGGGAACGTCTGCTTGCGGCGCATACCGGCCTGACGCTCGGGAGCGATCCGGCGGGCTGGTTCGGGGAGGCTGCTGTCTCGGAGGCGGGTACGGTGCTGCAGCTCCAGGCGGGCGACGGGATCTTCACCGGACAGGAGCTGCGGGGCATTTTCGGGCTGCGGTCGGCAGCATTTACAGCAGGGTATGCGGACGGGCAGTTCACATTTACGGTACACGGCTTCGGACATGATGTCGGGATGAGCCAGTACGGCGCCAATGCGATGGCGCTGGAAGGGAAGACCTACCGGGAGATCCTCGCCTATTATTACCCCGGCGCAGAGCTGCAGAAGATGACAGCGCAGGAGCGGGAATGATGGTTTTGGCAGGGGAGGCTGTCTGCCGGTTCCTGTTTTTGCGAAAAAACGAAAAAGATGCTTGACAAACGCTGCGGAATCTTATATAATAATAGAGTACGCTTCACTTTTGCAGCAAAAAGCATAAAAACGTTAAAGCGAAAAAGCAAAAACAAAAGGAGAATCAACATGGTAGTAAAATGGATCATCCTTGCAGCATACCTCCTGCTGATGGTGGGAATCGGTATCTACTGCAGCAAAAAGACAAGCAATGTCAGTGATTTCGTCCTTGGCGGACGGAGCATCGGGCCGTGGTTTTCGGCATTTGCATTCGGCACGTCCTATTTCTCGGCGGTCGTGTTCATCGGCTATGCCGGACAGTTCGGCTGGAAGTATGGTATTTCGGCTTCCTGGATCGGCTTAGGCAATGCCCTGATCGGTTCGCTGCTGGCGTGGCTCATCCTCGGACGGCGCACCCGCACGATGACCAAGCATCTCGATGCGACCACAATGCCGGAATTCTTTGAGAAGCGCTACCAGTCCCGCACCCTCAAGATCGTGGCATCCATCATCGTATTCCTGTTCCTGATCCCCTATACAGCGTCGGTTTACAATGGCCTGTCGAGATTGTTCGAGTCCACGCTGTACATCCCGTATATCTATTGTATCATCATCATGGCGCTGTTTACTGCGATCTATGTCATCGCCGGCGGCTTCCACGCTACGGCGCTCAACGACTTCATCCAGGGCATGATCATGCTGGCCGGCATCCTCGCCGTAGTCATCACGATCGTGTTCAAGGCCGGCGGCTTCTCGGAGGCGATCAGGGATCTTAATGCCACCCCGGATGATGCAGGCAATCTCAATACGCTCGGTTCCGTGTTCGGCCCTGCGCCGCTTGATCTGTTCGGCGTTGTGATCCTGACCTCGCTCGGCACCTGGGGTCTGCCGCAGATGATCCAGAAGTTCTATTCCATTTCCGATGACAGCGCCATCAAGCGCGGCACGATCATCTCCACAGTCTTTGCTGTGATCGTGGCAGGCGGCTGCTACTTCATCGGCGGCTTCGGCAGACTGTTTGCCACAGCCGGTGAAGCAGAGGGCATGAAGGTTCACATTGACACCATCAACGGCAAGCTCGAATTTGATGCCATCGTTCCTTCCATGCTCGAATCCGCACTTCCGGAGGCGCTGCTCGGCCTGATCGTCGTACTGGTGCTGGCGGCATCCATGTCCACGCTGTCCTCGCTGGTGCTGACCTCAAGCTCCACGCTGACGCTCGATCTCATCAAGCCGATGATGCTGAAGAAGGGCAAGGCATTTGACGAAAAGAAGCAGGTGCTCATCATCCGCATTTTCATTGCGCTGTTCCTGCTCCTGTCCGTTATCATGGCAGCCTATAAGAATGCCTACATCACGACACTGATGAGCATTTCCTGGGGTGCGCTTTCCGGATCATTCCTGGCGCCGTTCATGCTGGGTCTGTACTCGAAGAAGATCACGCCTGCTGCGGTTGGCGCATGCTTCGGCTTTGCGGTCATCTTCACGGTCGTACACACCTGCCTGTTCCTGCTGGGCTGGTTCCCGGATCTGGTCAAGGCCGTTACTGAGCTGCACCTTCCGATTTCGATCAATTCTCAGCTGAATGCCGGTGCATTCTGCATGC
>CAMNDR010000031.1 GCA_946535685.1 uncultured Clostridia bacterium
CGGGATCCCCGGAAAGGCTGACCGGCTCCTGAGCATCATCGAGCTTCACAGGCTCGCTGTGTTCATGCAGATCCGCCATGTTCATTCCTCCCTGGTCAGACTGGAGGGATCCACATTTCCGGAAACCTGCCGGAAGCGGATGCTGTGCATATCCAGCCCGTTCTGTGCAAAATACATGCGCATCGCCGTATAGCGTGAGAACATCGGCACCCGGTTCGTATAGCTCACAGGCTCGCCGCCCGTGCCGTTCCAGGTAAAGGTTCCGCTTGCCGTGCCCATCGCAAAGAGCGTGACCGCCATCTGCGCCAGTTCACCCGCTGTCGAGGATGCCGTGACCGTGATCTCATACCAGCCCGGCGACAGGATATTCAGCGCAAAGACATAGCTGTGCCCCCGTTCAGACTTCACACCCGTCAGATCGAGCGTGAAATCGCCGTCCACATCATAGAAGACGACCTCACCGCCATCATCCGCTTCCTCTGCCGGACGTCCGGTGATCTGTGCCGCAGAATCCACGCCGCAGAGCCGTTCCATCGCCTTGGTCTTCAGCAGGAAGCCGCAGATGTTCATGGCATTGCGCTGCAGCTCGCCCCGGGTCAGTCTGCCCTCAGAAAGCGCCTGCATCAGGTCATCCTCATGCGCCTCGGTGCATTCCGCACAGACCATATAGACATCATTCTGCGCCCGCACCATCGCCGACAGCAGATTCCGGTCAGGCGCCTTGCCGCGCTCGTTGATATTCGCCCACCAGTCCGTCATCAGGAAACCCGAATAGCCCCATTCCCCGCGGATGATCTCCGTGCAGAGATCATAATTGCCGGCCGTCCAGACCCCGTTCACGGAACCGTAGGTCGTCATGATCGAATCGGCGCCGCCCTCCTTGACGGCGATCTCAAAGCCCCGCAGATAGATCTCCCGCAGTGCCCGCTCCGATACGACCGAATCGAGGAAATGCCGGTTTGTCTCCTGGTTATTGCCGCAGCAATGCTTGATCGTGCCGGTCACGCCCGCCTTGTGCAGACCCCGCAGCTCAGCAGCCGCCATCTTGCCGGTCAGCAGCGGATCCTCGGAGAAATACTCAAAATTCCGCCCGTTCAGCGGATGCCGATGGATATTCATGCCCGGCCCCAGCAGGCAGTCCACCTTGTTGGCCGTCATCTCCAGACCCATGAAGTAAAACAGCTCCGTCAGCAGCGGCGCATTGAACGTCGCCGCAAGCAGCGTCCCGTTCGGCAGGCTGAACGCCTTCGTGCCGCAGTCGAGCCGCATGCCGGAAGGCCCGTCTGAGCAGCATCCCGCCGGGATGCCATAGCCTGTCAGCTCCTCCGTCACCCCGCCGAATGCCGAGGCCGTTCCCGCCGTCACTCGCGGGCTGCCCATGCCCTCGCCTCTTGCAAGGCTGCACAGGGCCGTATCCGGGAGCTGCGCCACGAATTGTGCAAGCGTGCAGCGCCCCTCCTTCACATCCCGGAGCTGATAGCTGCCGCCGTCCGGCACAAGCTCCGCCGGAAGCGCATCCAGCCGGCGCTGTGCTTCATCAAATGCAAGCAGCGGCACATCCTCGAACCCGACGGTAAAGCCATCGCCGTCCGGCACGGGCTTCATCCGCTGAAATGCCTGCACCGGCGCCATTGCCTGCCGGCGCTGCGGCCCGGTCACGGTCTCACCGATCTGCACCAGCGCCGCAAATGCCGCACTGCGCACATCCGATCCCACATAAAACCGGTAGTCTCCCGCTTCCAGCACATTGCAGAACCGATGCCCCGTCACGCCGGAATCATCATAGCTCACCGGCGGAACGAGCGCCAGCCGGAGCTTCTGCGATGCACCCGGCGAAAGCAGCTCCGTCTTGGCAAATGCCGTCAGCACTCTTGCAGGCTTGCCGAGCGCCCCCTGCGGTGCCTCGCAGTACACCTGCACGACCTCCTTGCCGGGACGTTCGCCGGTGTTCTGCACCGTAACATCCAGATAGATCTGCCCGTCCGCATCGTCATGCGACCAGTCTCCGGGCGTGATCGAAAACGACGTATAGCTCAGGCCAAAGCCGAACGGATAGCGCACCTTTTCCTGCGCAAATGTCTCAAAATAGCGGTATCCGACATAGATATCCTCCGCATAGCAATTGGCATTTTTATCGCCGAAATGCGCATCCGAGGGATAGTCCCCGACGGCATATGCGATCGTATCCGGCAGCTTGCCGGAGGGAGAGACCTGCCCGGTGAGCACCTGTGCCGTGCCCGTGCCGCCGGTCATACCGCCCTGCCATACATAGAGCACCGCATCCGGAGAATATTCGTCCACAAAACCCATATCCATGATATTGCCGACATTGAGCAGCACGATCACCCGTTCAAAATGCGCCCGTGTGATCCGCAGCATCTCCCGCTCCTCCGCCGTCAGCAGATAGGAGCCCTCTGCTGCACGGTTATCCTGCTCCTCACCCGCCGTCCGGCCGATGATGACGACCGCCGTCCGGCAGACTGCACCGATCTCACGCACCAGCGTCTCATCAAGCGGCATTTCCGCCTGCGACCAGGGCTCGCCGCCCCAGCCGCTGCCAAGGTCGCACGGGTGTGCTTCATCCCAGGCACGATAGACACGCAGCAGCCGTTCATTGACCCGCACGCCTGCCTCGAGCAGACCGTCAAGGATGCTGGTGACCTTCGAGACATTCACCATGCCGCCGGAACCAGTGCCGGATTTGTAATAATGAAGCTGGATCCGCCCGAAAACAGCGATCTCCTCATCCGCCGGGAGCGGCAGTGCAGCATTCTCATTGCGTACCATGACAATGCCTTCTGCAACCGCCTCCGCCGCTTTCGCAAGGTAGGCATTCCAGTCAAGTGTTGGTTTCATAAAAATCCACTCCGTTCTGTTAGATATCCTGTACAAGATGCAACATGTCTATAGTATAACATATTTCTCCGCAAAAAGCAAGTGCAATCCGGGGACAAACCGTATTTTTTCTTGCCGTCTGCCCATACTGATGCAGAAAGGAGTGACCGCAATGACCATCATTCTCATCCGCACGCTCATTTTATATGCGCTCGTCATCTTTGCCGTCCGCCTCATGGGCAAGCGCCAGATCGGCGAGCTGCAGCCCTCCGAGCTGGTCGTGACCATCCTCATCTCCAACATCGCCACATTTTCGCTGGAGGACACGGACATCCCGCTGCTGCAGGGCATGCTGCCCGTGCTGGCGCTGGTCTGCTTTGAGGTGCTCAGTTCATGGTGCTCGCTGCGGTTCCCTGGCTTCCGGCGGCTGGTATGCGGCTCGCCGCAGGTCATCATCCGTGACGGCGTGATCGACCAGCAGATGCTCCGGAAGCTGCGGTTCTCGCCGGATGACCTCATGGCATCGCTGCGGACAGCGGGGGTATTTTCCATGGAGGATGTGCAGTATGCCGTAGCCGAGACCAACGGCACCGTCTCCGTCCTGCAGAAAGCCGATGCCGCAGGAGATCCGCCCCGGATGCTCATTGCCGACGGGATGCTGCGGGAGCAGGCGCTGCACGAGGCCGGGCTCGACCGCACCTATGTCGAGCAGACGCTTCGCAGGAAAGGGCTGCATATCAAGGATATTTTCCTCATGACCGCCGATGCGAAGAAGCACTGCACGATCATCCGGAAGGAGGCACAGGCATGACCCGTATCTATACCAGCCTGGTGATCCTGTTCACGCTCGTGGGGCTGTGTACCAGCTCCGTATTTGTGGTAGACAGTGCCTGCACCCGCTATGATGCACAGGCTGCAGAGATCGCCTCCGCCCTTGCCGCCGGCGATACGGAGGAAGCCCTCGCAGCCTGCGATGCCATGCAGGCACAGTGGGAGCGCTTTCACAGCATCTGCGGGATCTTTGTCACCGGCACCCGTCTCTCGCCCATTCATGAGGAGCTGGAAGCACTGCGCCCGATGATCGCCGCGGGTATCCCGGAAAGCTCCGCCGGCCTTGCCCGCCTGCGCTGTCACATCCGCACTGTTTCCGAAGAGACCAGACCTCTGTTCTGGCACATTCTCTGAGTCCCCTGCTGGAATGCCGAGCTATCGTTATGTAAAAAATATTTACTATTTCATACAAAAAGCTATTGACAAAACAGATTTCCCGTGCTATAATGATCTCATAAGGCAAGGCTGCAGTTTTGCGGGGATTTCTGAAAATTCCCGCATTTGCCACATCCTTTCCTGTAAATCAAATTTACAGCCCGCCGGGCAGAAAGGAGTGCCGTTATGACGACCGCTATGCTCACCTGGGGTATCATCTTCGCCGCTGCCGTGATCGCCGAGCTTGCCACGCTGCAGCTCGTCACGATCTGGTTCGCTGCGGGTGCGTTAGGGGCGTTTATCGCCGCTGCACTGGGCGCTTCGCCGCTCGTGCAGGGCATCCTGTTCACAGCGATCTCTGTCGTGCTGCTGGCCGTGACAAGGCCGCTGCTGCAGAAGCTGCGGGTGAAGAACGTCATCCCCACCAATGCCGACGCCGAAGTCGGAAAGCTGGGCATCCTCACGGAAACCATCGACCCCGTGAAGGACACCGGCCGTGTCAGGATCGGCGGTGTGAACTGGCGTGCGAGAACTGAGGACGGTTCCCCGCTCCAGAAGGACACCCCTGTGCGGATCACCCGCATCGAGGGCACGACCGCCTTCGTCCGATCCGAAACGCCGTGAGATCCTAAGGCAACACCCGGACATCCGTCAACCCGACTACATAACAAGGAGGAATCGTTATGGGATTCGTCAATATTCTGATCATCGCCCTGATCGTATTTATTCTGATCGTTCTGATCCGCTGCATCTGCATCGTACCGCAGGCGCATGTCTATGTCGTTGAGCAGCTCGGCACCTTCAAGTGCGAGTGGACAACCGGCCCTCACCTGCTCATTCCCTTCTTCCAGAGAGTCTCCAGCAAGGTCTCCCTGAAGGAGCGGGTAGCCGATTTCAAGCCGCAGCAGGTCATCACCAAGGATAACGTCACCATGCAGATCGACACCGTCGTCTTCTTCCAGGTGACCGATGCCAAGCGCTATACTTACGGCGTTGAGAATCCGATGCTTGCCATGGAGAACCTGACCGCCACGACGCTGCGCAACATCATCGGCGAGCTGGAGCTTGATGCCACGCTGACCAGCCGTGACACCATCAACACCAAGATCACCGCCATTCTCGATGAAGAGACCGACCGCTGGGGCATCAAGGTCATCCGTGTGGAGCTGAAGGACATCCTGCCGCCCCGTGAGATCCAGGATTCCATGGAAAAGCAGATGAAGGCAGAGCGTGAGCGCCGTGAAAAGATCCTCCAGGCAGAGGGCGAAAAGAAGGCGCAGGTGCTCGTTGCCGAGGCCGAAAAGGAAGCCAAGATCCTCCGTGCCGAAGCCGACAAGCAGTCCGAGATCCTCAAGGCAGAGGCCGAAAAGGAAGCCATGATCCTGCGTGCAGATGCTGTCCGTGAGCAGAAGATCCGTGAGGCATCCGGTGAAGCACAGGCCATCGAGCTCGTACAGCAGGCAATGGCTGACTCGCTCGTCAAGCTCAACAGCGCCAATCCGAATGAAGCCGTTCTGCAGCTCAAGGCGCTCGAAGCCTTCGCCAAGGCGGCTGACGGCAAGTCCACCAAGATCATCATTCCGAGCGAGATCCAGGGCATCGCAGGCCTTGCAGCCGGGATCAAGGCTGTGGCCGAAACGTCTGCTGAATAACACAGATCTGCCTCATCGGTGTCCCCTCCCCATTGGGGAGGGGACTTCCTTTCCCGGCATAGTTCTGCACCAGGATCGAAAATGTGTACGTTTCTTCGCTTGACAGAAATGGTAATCTATGCTATAATGAAGGCAGAACCGTTTCACAGACTGTGCGTTTTTGTGCAGTTTGTCTGTTTTTATGGAAGCGCTGCATGAATGGATCACACAGTGCTTCGAGAATCGGAAAATGGCTATTTGTATATCATTCATCATGAAGGAGGCGCAAGCCATGCAGCATAAATTCATAGCCGGCCTGCTTGCCGCAGCGATGCTTTTCACCCCCGCGATGCAGGTGTTTGCGGAGGAAACCGATTCCGCCGCCGCATCCGCAGGAGATCTTTCCACGGAGCCGCCGACAGAGGATCCCACCGAGCCCGCAACGGATCTCCCCACGGAGCCGCAGTCCGAAGATCCCACCGAGCCTGCATCTGAACCGCCCACCGATCCTGCGCCCGCCATCGAGCTGCTCCCGCCGGTCGTCTACTGCCAGGAATATTACGACAAGGAAGGCGATTTTGCACTGCGCATCAAGTGCCTTCTGATCGACGGCGCACAGGGCTATCATTATGAGATCAGCAAGGAGCCGGAGTTCAAAAAGCCCCTGTATTCCTTCGACCGTGCGGAGAATGATGTATTCCTGAAGATCGGCATCCAGCAGGACACGATCTATTATGTCCGTGTCCGTGCCTATACCGAGACCGGTGAAGCAACGTATGATTCCCCCTATGCCGTGACGCAGTTCTGTGCCCCTTCCTCCGCAGCAGGCCCCCTGCAGGCACCGGAGCTGAACGGCTTTACACTCGATGCCATAGACAAGCTCCTCTTCCGCTGGAATCCGGTCGAGGGCGCAAGCGCCTATGAGATCGACATTGCGCAGGATGAGGCCTTCACGGATCCGTTCCGGAAGTCGATCGGCGGTGCCTACGGCGGTTACCAGTACCAGAATATGCAGAAGGGCATCATCTACTGGATGCGCATCCGCAGCGTGCAGGAAACCACCGCCGGGAACCAGTATTCCGCCTACCGCACAGCGACCGTATGCATTCCGGAGGACTTTTCCATTCTGCTCGGTGATGTCAACAGCAGCAAGGAGGTCAATGCCTCCGATGCCGCTAAAGTCCTGATCGCCGCAGCACAGATCGGTGCAGGACGTTCCAGCGGTCTGACCACGATGCAGACCATTTCCGCCGATGTCAACGGCGACCGCACAGTCAACGCCTCCGATGCCGCGGTGATCCTGGTTTATGCTGCAGCCATCGGCGCAGGCAGGACAGATGTCAGCATCAAGGATTTTGTAAAATAACCAAATCCCCCTCAGAGCCATGCTCCGAGGGGGATCGCACTTTGTCAAAACCATTTTTTAGGGCAACACCGCACAGGCCACAAGAGAAAAGGTTCAGAAAGAGCACAAAATGACAGCAAAATCCACTTGACATTCCGTCTATCATGCACTATAATGAAAGAGGAAAAGAGGTGCGTCCCATGAACAAAGCCCGCAAAGCTGAGATCGCCCGCCTGATCGAATCCGGTGACTGGCTCCATGTCGCCGGCAGCCGCAGGAATATCAAGGAGCATGATTATTACAAGGTCGTCTCCGATCTGCTCGGCCTCGACGAGGTGCAGCAGCTGAAGGATTTCCGGCATCACATCGTGACAAACCGGTTCCAGCATTCCCTGAATGTTTCCTATTATAATTACCGTCTGTGCAGACTCCTGCGCCTTGATGCGGAATCCGCCGCAAGAGCCGGACTGCTGCACGACCTCTATGATTATGACACAAAGCACTACACCAGCGGTGTACACAGTCTGCGGCACAGTGCCTATCACCCGATGGTAGCGCTGGAGCGTGCGGAGGCCATCGTGCCGATCAATGACCGGGAACGGGATATGATCGTCAAGCACATGTGGCCGGTCACGCCTGCACGGCCGAAATATGCGGAGACCTATGTACTGACGTTCGTGGACAAATACTGCGCCGTCATTGAATTTCTGCTCCCGCAGCCCAAGCGCCTACGCACCTGGGTGAAGAAACGCCGCAGCGACCGGAAGGAGCGCCGCCGTGAGAAGGCGCTGATGCGGACGATCAGTGTATGATGGAAAAAAGATTTCGCTCACTGCGGTGAGCGACCAGGGCTTTCAGCCCTGG
>CAMNDR010000032.1 GCA_946535685.1 uncultured Clostridia bacterium
CCCTGCCGCCCGGGAGTCCAGAGGGTGCCGGCGAGGGCACCCTCTGGGCAGGGGGTTAAGGGGCGCAGCCTCTTAAAATGCATAGGCAGGGGGGGCTGCAAGCCCCCCCAAAGCCATCCCATCCGAATCCAGAAATGAGGTATACCCATGAAAACAGCGATCGTTTACTATTCCAAGCACCACGGCAACACGAAGAAGGTCGTAGATGCCATCGCCGCCGCGCACGAAGTCACCGTCTTCAACTGCATGGACGAAGTGCCGGATCTTTCGGACTTTGACCGCATCGGATTCGCCTCCGGCATTTATGCAGAGCATCCCGCCAAGCAGATCCGCAAGTTTGCAGCGGAGCATCTGCCCGAACAGAAGAAGATCTTCCTCATCATCACCGCCGCCATGCCGAATGACCGCTATTTCACTGATCTGACCAAAACGGCGGAGGAAAAGCACTGCCAGGTCATCGGGACTTATCACTGTGAGGGCTTCAACACCTTCGGCCCGTTCAAGCTGATCGGCGGCACCTCGAAGGGGCATCCCACCCAGGAGGAGCTGGACGCAGCCGTCCGGTTTTACGAAGGGCTATGAAACGCCGTTTCTGTGCGGCAGCGCTCCTGACAGCCGCAGTGCTCTGCATCGGAATGCCTGCGCCCGTCTCTGCCGATACCAGGGAAGTTCTTGTCACCAATACGGAAGAGCTCCTTGCAGCGCTCGCAGATGCGAAGGCAGGCGATGAGATCATCCTGCGGGAAGGCACCTACGAAAATGACAAATGGACGGGCAAATGGGCAGCGTTCTTTGCGGAGGCCTCCGGCACCGAAGCTGCGCCCATCATCCTGCGCAGCGAGGATCCGGAGCACCCGGCGACGGTCTGCGGCGTGGATCAGTCCAACAAGGTCGCACTCTCCATCAAGGGCGACTGGTGGCGGATCGAAAACCTGCGGGTCGGCGAGGCACAGAAGGGCATCGTGCTCGACCAGTCCTGCTGCAGCGTGATCTCCGGCTGCGAGGTGTTCAACACCGGTTCCGAGGGCATCCATCTGCGGGATGATTCCGCACACTGTCTGGTGGAAAACTGCATCGTGCATGACACCGGAACGGTCACCCCGAAATACGGCGAGGGCATCTACATCGGCTCTGCCATCGGCACCGAGGGCTATGGCTTCGAGTGCCATTACAACACCATCCGCCGCTGTGATATTTCCCGTGTGGCGGCGGAATGCGTGGACATCAAGGAATTTACCTGCGGCACTGTCGTGGAGGACTGCACCTTTGACGGCTCCTGCATTTCCGGCGAAAACGGCGCCAACAGCTTCATCGAGATCAAGGGCAACGACTGCATCATCCGCCGCAACACCGGCCGCCGCAACGGCTGTGAACAGCAGCTCTATGGCTTTGATCTCTACTGCCCCACGCCCGAATGGGGGCAGAATGCGAAGATCTACGAAAACACGCTCTATCTGGACGATGCCTCGGTCAATTCCGTGGCC
This sequence comes from uncultured Clostridia bacterium, assembly GCA_946535685.1. GTDB lineage: Bacteria > Bacillota > Clostridia > Oscillospirales > Ruminococcaceae > UBA3855. Next base: position 1,485 of record CAMNDR010000032.1, read on the forward strand.
GGCTGGAAGTGCGCAGCGCAGGTGTTCCGGAATACGGTCGATCCGCCGGAATGTGCCATCGGCTCGAACGGCAACCGCATCATGGATGTGCAGGGGATCACGCTTCCCGGTGATGCGGATGAGAACGGTCTGTGCAATGCAGAGGACATCCTGACACTGCAAAGCCGCATCCATGGAAAGACAGACGGCCATATTTCGCCGGAAAATGCCGATCTGAACGGCGACGGCGTGACCGATGTCTTTGACCTTGCGCTCCTCAAGCGGCAGATCCTCTCTGAAACATCGCAGGATCCGGTCTATGCAGTCTCCTTCAGGAAGGAGGATGCCGGAAAATGGCGTGCCTGCAACGGTCTCGGCAGCCATACCGTGACCTTCACCGTCCAGGCAGAGCCCGGTGCAGAGCTAAAGCTCGGCTGGGGTGTCTGGGATCCGGCCATCGAGAACATTGATACCGGCAAAAACGGCAAGTGGACGCAGTTTTCCTTCGATCCGCTGACTGTTCCGGAAAATGGCATCGTGCAGGTCAGCGCCAGACTGCCGGAGGATGCCACCAGCCTTGCGCTGGAGGTCTGGACGTATCAGAACAGCACCGGCAAGCTCGACGAGGACAGCGTTGTCCTCCGGTCTGTCACAGCACAATAAAAGCAGCGCCCTGCCGGAAACGGCAGGGCATTTTATCGTGTAAATCTTCACAAAATGCATTGACTTTTTTCTTAAAATAAGGTATAATAATATATATGCATATTTATCCGCAGCGTAAAGCGGCAGAAGCTACGGTTTTCCAGGATACAGGATGAAAAGCGGGAGGAAGGTCACCGTGCCGCAGGTGCAGAACTATGAGAAAGAATACCATTTTATGGATTGAGCTGTTTTTTGCAGTCCTGTCCATCTGGGTGCTGTTTATGGTGGGGGCGTATCCGGAGATGTCCATGATCGCGCTCCGGATCTACATTATCGCCCTGATCGTCATCACGATCGGCATGGTCATGGCCGTGCGCTATTACCAGAGCCAGCACAGCTCTGTGGACATCGACCGCATCTGTGAAATGGTGCGGCATATCGAAGTCCCCGCCTTCATCTGGTCGGATGATCTTTCCACGATGTACACCAATGAAGCGATGGATGACCTGCTCGGCATCGGTGAGAGCGAAGATCCCGGCGACACAGCCGTGCTTCTGAGCAATTTCTTCCATTCCATCGGCCTGAGTCCCCGTGATGCCGCCGATATCCTCAACGGCAAGACCTTTGACAGCGGCGTCCTCGATGAGGACGGCGACAAGCGCTACATTTCCTGGACGACCTCCATGCTCAAGCAGGGCGCCCATGCCACGCTGTATTTCTCCATCGGCTTCGAGACCACCGAGCTTGAGGAGGCCAAGCAGTCCCTGACCGCCTACGCCCAGAGCCTTGCGAAATCCCAGAGCCGCTATGCCCTGTCGATGAAGCTCTCCGGCATCGGTATCCTCCTGTGCGAGAGCGTCCACGACATCTACTACGTTTCGCCTGAAGCACAGCAGTTCCTCGGCATCCATACCGACCACATCTCGTTCCTCGAATTCCGCAAGAAGCTCCACCCCGAGGATCGCATGCTGTTCGATGATTACCTGAACAAGATCCGCTCCACCAAGCCCTCCAATGCCTCCAGCAAGCCCCGCTCCCTGGAGCTGCGGATCCGTGCGGCAGCCGGAAAGCCCTATATCTGGTACTCGTACCACTATCACGAGAACCTGACCGCTTCCAACGGCTCGCCCATCATCGGCGGTGCCCTGATCGACATCACCATCGAGAAAAACAAGGATGCGATGATCGAGCGCCTCGCCTTCATGGACGAGACCACCGAGATCGCCAACCGCAACAAGCTCATGCACGACGGTGCCGAGACCTTCCGCATCTGTCAGGTCATGGGAAGCTGCTGCTGGATCATCGTGCTCGACATCGACCGCTTCCACATCATCAACGACTCCTACGGCTACGAGAACGGCGACAAGATCCTCAAGAATTTCGCCCATATCCTTTGCAAATACACCGCTTCCGGCGGCTTTGCAGCAAGGGTGAGCGCGGATAATTTCGCCCTCGTGCTGCATGATTACACCGACCACGGCGACGACGAGCTCCCCGGGCGCACCTTAGAGCATATCCGTGCCGATATGGCAACGCTCTCCTGCGGCGAGTTCACCAACCTGTCGCTGACCTGCTCCGCCGGCTTTGCCCGCATCCCGTCCGACGGCCACAGCTTCACCGAGGTGCTCGAACATGCCGAATTTGCGCTTGCAATGGGCAAGGGCGAGCTGTCCTACGTCATGGGCTATGATGCGAATATGCACCGTGAGATCGTCAGCCAGGGCGAGATGGAGAAGGAGCTGCTCAGCGCCATCGAGCAGAAGCATCTCCAGCTCTATTATCAGCCGAAGGTCGATCTCAAGACCAATAAGATCATGGGCGCCGAGGCGCTGATCCGCTGGATCAAGCCGGACGGCACGATGATCTCCCCGAATGTGTTCATCCCGATCGCCGAAAAGACCGGCATGATCTCGGATATCAGCCATTTCGTGCTCTGCGAGGCATGCGAGCAGAATGCGCTCTGGCAGCAGATGGGTCTGACGCCGATCGTCATGTCCATCAACTTCGCATCCGGCGATTTCTACCAGGCAAATGTCTGCGATACCGTGCAGGATGAGCTGTACCGTGTCGGCCTGCAGCCCAAGTGGCTCGAGCTCGAGCTCACAGAGCGCCTGGCACTCGGCGACATCAACTACACCGTCCAGCAGATGAATGCGCTGCGTGATATGGGCATTCTTCTGGCAATGGACGACTTTGGCACCGGCTATTCTTCCCTGAGCTATATCCAGCTTCTGCCGCTGACGCTGCTCAAGCTCGACCGCTCGTTCATCATCGAGATCGTGACCGATACGGTGGCGCAGGAGATCGTCTCCGCCGTCATCAAGATCGCGAAGTCTATGGATATTGAGACCATCGCCGAGGGCGTGGAATACGAAGATCAGGCCGAGGTGCTGCGGAAGATGGGCTGTGACTACATCCAGGGTTATCTCTACGGCAAGCCCATGCCGGCGCTGGAATTCCAGAAGCGTCTGGAAATCAACACCTACGGAAAGGAGATCTCGTAAATGGCAACTGAAGCCGCCAGATCCGAAACGCCCGCCCAGGAATCCAAACCGAAAAAGCCCTATACACTGGGCGAGGAGATATTCAACTCCGTGACCCACGGCGTGGGAGCGCTGCTCTCGATCGCCGGAACGGTGCTGGTGATCGTCTTTGCGGCGATCAACCGCGGTGCGATGGAGGTCGTGACCGGCTCGCTGTTCGGGGCATCGCTCATCATCCTCTACACGATGTCCACGCTCTACCATGCGATCACGAACCCGACCGCCAAGAAGGTCTTTCAGATCCTCGATCACAACACGATCTTCCTGCTGATCGCCGGAACGTATACGCCGTATACGCTCTGCTGCATCAAGCCGATGTGGCTCGGCTGGACGATCTTCGGCTGCATCTGGGGCGCTGCGGTGCTGGGCATCGTGTTCAGCTCGATCAGCCTGGAGAAATTCCGCAAGCTCTCGACCATCTGCTACATCATCATGGGCTGGGGCATCATTTTCGCCATCAAGCCCCTGAAAGAGGGCATGCCGAGATTCAGCCTCATCATGCTCATTCTGGGCGGTGTGCTGTACTCGCTCGGCTGCATTTTCTACGTGAAGAAAAGCATTAAATATTTCCATTCCATCTGGCATATTTTCGTTGTCGGCGGCAGCCTGCTGCACTGGTTCTCAGTGTTCTGGGCGATCGGGATGCCGGTTGGATCGTAAGGATTTTTGCGTGCTTACGCACGCTTAGGAGGCTGAGCCTCCTGCACCTGCATCTTGTTTTTGAAATGGAGAAGCACATGAAAACACCACAGGAACGCAAATCCGAAAGCGAGGCCTACATCCGCTCGCAGGGCATCGGTGTATTTGAAGGCCTGCCGTACTGTCCGGACGAAAGCGAAGTCCGTTTCAAGAGCTTTGACGCCATCTGCAGGCGGGCGGTTGCAGCGCTCATCATGACGCAGTATGTATTCGAGCTTGGCAAGGAAAAGCCTGACAATCTCAGCTTTTATGTCGGCCTGCTCAAACGGTACGGCGTGGCAGATGCTCTCAATGCAAAGGAGCGCAAGCTCTATTCCATGCAGTTCAAGCAGCAGGATGCGATGGATGTCGTCTGGGAATACGAATGCTACTGGGCGCTCGTCTGGGCGCTTGGCCTGGTGGATGACATCCGGAATGCCGGCGAGATCTGCGACTGTGACAAGGCGATCCATCTTGTGGCGGACTGCAGCGATATGGAGGCCTTCAAGGCGCAGTGCCATCTGCGCAGCCCGGGCGAGATCCTCGACATGCTCGATCTCTATTACCGCTATCACTGGGCATGTGTCCAGAAGCGTGCCATTGATCCGAACCTGCCGACCGGCAATCTGAACGAGGAGGTCGTCTGGGAGCGCCGGAGGGGTCTGGAATGGCTCATCTCCGAGGAAGACGACTGGCACGATATTGCATTGCATACGTGATTGCGCAGAATAAGTGCAATCTGCGGGTGCAGGGCCGCATGGTCCTGCCGAGGGGGCAAGGGGGGCGAGCAGCCCCCCTAAGCGGGCAAAGCCCGCTGAAAACCTATCCTAATATACTATATTCACATTAAAGGAGGAAACTATCATGGCAAAGAAGAGAATCGGCATCCTGACATCCGGCGGTGACTGTCCCGGTCTGAACGCGACCATCCGCGGCGTCGTCAAGGCATGCTACGAAAGAATGGGCGAGGACAATGTGGAGATCGTCGGCATTTCCAACGGCTACTACGGTCTGATCCACGGTCTGTGCAGAACGATGCAGCCTTCGGAATTTTCCGGCATCCTGACCCAGGGCGGCACCATCCTCGGCACAAAGCGCCAGCCGTTCAAGATGATGACGGTCATCGGCGAAGACAATGTCGATAAGGTCAAGAATATGAAGGAAACCTACAAAAAGGAGCGTCTGGACTGCCTGCTGACCCTCGGCGGCAACGGCACCCACAAGACCTCTGCGCTCCTGGCAGATGAGGGACTGAATGTGATCGGTCTGCCGAAAACGATCGACAACGACCTGTTCGGCACAGATGTGACCTTCGGCTTCCACACAGCAGTGGACATTGCAACAGACGTGCTTGACCGTCTGCATACCACGGCAGCAAGCCATTCCCGCATCATCGTCTGTGAGATCATGGGCAACAAGGCCGGCTGGCTGACGCTGTACGCAGGCATTGCCGGCGGTGCAGACATCATCCTGCTGCCGGAGATCCCGTATGATATCGACAGCGTCTGCAGCGCTGTTGTGAAGCGTGCGCAGAAGGGCAAGGCATTCTCGATCCTTGCGGTGGCAGAGGGCGTATTTGACACCAAGACTGCCAAGCTCAAGAAGAAGGAGCGTGAGGCATACCGTGCCGAAAACGGCAACGACACCGCCCGCATCGCTGCGCAGATCGAGAAGAACACGGGCATCGAAGCTCGTGTCTGCGTACCCGGCCACATGCTCCGCGGCGGCACACCGAGTGCCTATGACCGCCTGCTGGCGACGCAGTTCGGCGTACATGCCGCCAAGCTGATCGCTGAGGAGAAGTTCGGCCGCACGGTTGCCTATGTAGACGGCAAAGTCACCGCCAACAAGCTCGCCGACATCGCCGGCAAGAAAAAGCTCGTCGATCCCAAGGGGCAGGAAGTCCAGACCGCCCGTGACCTCGGCATCTCCTTCGGCGACTAAGGCGGGGAGCCCCCGCTGGCGATTTGCTTCGAGGATTACGGTACACTTTTTCACCGACCGCATGCCCCCAGCGGGGAGCCCCCGCTGGCGATTTGCTTCGAGAATTACAATGCACTTTTTCACCAACCGCATGCCCCCAACGGCTATCGCCGAAGGGGGCATTGCTGTGCTTGTTCACACATCGCCGCCATTCGGCGGCTCCTGCGCAGTTCTTCGGGGCTGCAAGCCCCCAAAACCCCGCTCTCACCATAGCCGAAAAAACCTCTCTTTTTGCATAAACGAGGGCAAATTCTGATCCAAAATCCGATTTTGGCATAGAAGATCCCCTCCCCGAGCGTGAACTGACCCCAAAAAGTTAGACAAACTTTTCAAAGAAAACTTATGCAAAGCGACTAAGAGAAATCTTGGTCGCTTTTGTTATGCAGCGTTGAGCCTGTATTCAACAGGTGACATACCATCAAGCTTAAGCTTGATTCGTTTCGTATTGTACCATTCAATATATGCCTTGAGTTCGGCAATGA
>CAMNDR010000033.1 GCA_946535685.1 uncultured Clostridia bacterium
AACTACGTCTACCACAACATCTCCGGCCAGGACCGGCAGGCGCTGCTGATGGAGCTGGGCGGGCGCAATCTCTACCGTGTCAAGGGCGTAAGCTGGTGGCCGGAGGAGCTTCCGAGTGCGGAAGAAATGCAGCGTGGCATGGACAATCTTGCAAAATGCGGAAACTGCGTGGATTATATCATCTCGCACTGCGCAGCCGATTCTGTGCAGGCGATGATCTGCGACCTCTATGCCTCCAACCAGCTTACGCAGTATTTCGAGCAGATCCGGCAAACAGTGCAGTATGATGCATGGTTTTTCGGGCATTATCACGCAGACTGCGCCATTACGGAGAAGGATATCCTGCTCTATCATACGATACAGCCAATTATTTGCGGAAAATGATTGCATTTCGCTCCTGAATGTGCTATAATGGTAAGAGAGCCTGAAAGGCTCCAAGCTATCAAAGGAGCGTTCCGATTATGAAACTTGTTTTTGCCATCGTCAACGGCGACGACAGCCAGGCGGTCTCTAAAGCAATGATGAACGCCGGCTTCTTTGCTACGAAGCTCGCATCGACAGGATCCTTCCTGAGCGCCGGAAATACGACGTTTCTGACCTGTGTTGAGGACCAGCGGGTCGATGAGGTCATCAGCATCATACGGGAAAAGAGCCACAAGCGCAAGCAGTTTGTGCCCTCGAATATGGGCAACGGCGTGGACTTCCCGGTCGAAGTCGAGGTCGGCGGCGCTACGGTCTTTGTGACCGATGTAGAGCGCTTTGAGAAGCTATGACGATCTACGGCAATGAACCGAATCTGCAGCTCATCCGGACAATGGCAGAGCATGACAGGCTGCCGCATGCGGCGCTGATCTATGGCGAGCGCGGGCGGGGCCGCAAGACGATCGCACGGTATTTTGCCATGACGGCGCTGTGCAGGGAAGCGAACAAGCCCTGCGGGAATTGCCCTTCCTGCCGCAAGATCCTGCAGGACACGGCGGAAGTCCATCCGCATCCGGACTTCATCTGGGTCGAGCATTCCGGCAAAAAGCAGGGATTTTCCGTGGAGACCGTGCGTGGCATCTGCAAGGATGCGATCGTGGCACCGAATGACGGCGAACGGAAGGTCTATCTCTTTGCGGACTGTGACAGCATGGACATCCGTGCGCAGAATACACTGCTCAAGCTCACGGAAGAACCGCCGCCGCATGTGCTGCTGCTCTTTACGGCAGAGCACCGGAATGTGTTCCTGGCCACGATGCTCTCCCGGATGATGCCGCTGGCAGTGCGTCCGTGTACGCCGGAGGACTGCAGGCGGGCGCTGACAGAGGATCATGGCATTGCGCAGGGGGATGCAGAGCGTGCTGCGGCAGCCTGCGCCGGAAACATCGGCCGGGCGCTTGCCTGGCTGCAGGATCCGGAACTGCAGGAGATGACAGCTTCTGTCGGCGAGGCGACGAATGCGCTTGCTGACCGGAGACTCTATGATCTGCTGCGTATCCTTGCACGCTATGAAAAGGACAGATTCAAGGCCTCTGAGGTGCTGCGCCTGCTCGATCTGCAGGTGCGGGATGCGGCACTGCTCAAATATGAAGGAACAGAACCTGCCGGCTGTGACCGTGAGAGTGCGCAGCGGCTTTCCGGCACACTCTCTGCAGGCCGTTCCCGGAAGCTGCACGAAGCTGTGCAGTCTGCATACGAGGCGCTGCAGGCCAATGTCAGCGTCAAGCTCGTGCTTGCCTCGCTCGGCGGCAGTCTGCTGCTGTGATACAGAAAGGATATCCTATGACTGAAATTGTGGGGGTTCGTTTTGAGAACTCCGGAAAAGTGTATTATTTTGCGCCGAACGGCCTGACGCTGCCGATGGGCACACAGGTGATCGTGGAGACGGCAAAGGGACAGGAGCATGGCGTAGTGGCGCTCCCGAACCGCAAGGTCGATCCGGATACGATCGTGTCGCCGCTGAAAAATGTGGTGCGGATCATGACCGAGGAGGATCGGCGCCAGCTTGAAGCAAACCAGGCAAAGGAGAAGAAGGCCTTCCATGTCTGCGAACAGAAGATCGAGCAGCGCGGGCTGAATATGAAGCTCGTGGATGTGAGCTGCGCCTTCGATAATTCCAAGCTGCTGTTCTATTTCACGGCGGACAGCCGTGTGGATTTCCGTGAGCTGGTTAAGGATCTGGCATCCGTGTTCCGGATGCGCATTGAGCTGCGGCAGATCGGTGTGCGGGATGAGGCTAAGATGTTCGGCGGGCTGGGCGTTTGCGGCAGAGAATTCTGCTGCAGAGGCTATCTCGGCGATTTCCAACCCGTATCCATCAAAATGGCGAAGGAACAGGGACTTTCTCTGAATCCGACCAAGATCTCCGGCACCTGCGGCAGACTGATGTGCTGCCTCAAGCATGAGCAGTCGGTCTATGAAGAACTGCAGAAGATCACGCCCCGCATCGGTTCCTATGTCAAGACACCGCACGGCAGGGGCAAGGTCGAGGATGCCAATCTCATCACCGGCATGCTCCGGATCCGGCCGGAAAATGAGGACGATGTGCCCTATACGGTGGATCGCAGCGAGTGCGAACAGCTCCAGCGCCCCAAGCAGCAGCGCCCCCAGAAGCAGGAAAAGGAGCCCCGCAGAAGGTCGGAAAAACCGGACAAGAAACCGAATGATCGGTAAACATGCACAAAAAAGACAATCTGATTTAGGTATTTCACCAATCTTTGCACAAGAATATTGACAATTCGGTTAATGCGTGTTATAATATAGACATCATAAATCCTACATCCTTATTATTCTGTGCGAGTCAGTTCCTGGCTCGCTCTTTTTTTATGTGCTTACCTTGACAGCGGGCGGAAAGCATGGTATAATAAAAGAATAGCGTGCATGAAAGTGCCGCCGGGCATGCAAACGGCATGCCATCCTGAAAATGAGGTGAACTGACTATGTGTGGAATCGTTGGATTTATTGGTAATACACAGGCTGCGCCGATTCTGCTGGACGGACTGTCCAAGCTGGAATACCGCGGCTATGACTCTGCCGGTATCGCTGTCAGAGACGGCGATAAGGAAGCAAGCATCATCAAGGCCAAGGGACGCCTGAAGATCCTGGCTGAGAAGACCGACAACGGCCGTGCAGTCATCGGCGACTGCGGCATCGGCCACACCCGCTGGGCGACCCACGGCGAACCCTCTGAGGTGAATGCGCATCCGCATGCGAGCGATGACGGAAATATCATTGCGGTACACAACGGCATCATCGAGAATTATCTGGAGCTCAAGGAAAAGCTCACCAAGAGCGGCTACAGCTTCTGCTCCCAGACGGATACGGAGATCGCTGTCAAGCTGATCGACTATTACAGCAAGAAATACAATCTCGGGCCGGTCGATGCACTGGCACGCTCCATGATGCGCATCCGCGGCAGCTATGCGCTGGCGGTGCTGTTCAAGGACTATCCGGAGCAGATCTATGTTGCCCGCAAGGACAGCCCGATGATCATCGGTTTGTCAGGCGATGCGAGCTATATCGCCTCCGATGTGCCGGCGATCCTGAAATATACCAACAAGGTCTACTATATCGGCAATATGGAGATCGCACGGCTCGGCAAGGGCGAGGTGACCTTCTACAACATCGACCGTGATGAGATCACCAAGGAGCTCACCGAGATCAAGTGGGATGCGGAAGCAGCGGAAAAGGGCGGCTTTGAGCACTTCATGATGAAGGAGATCCACGAGCAGCCCCGTGCGCTGAAGGACACGATCCATTCTGTGGTCAAGGACGGAAAGATCGACCTGTCGGGCGTAGGGCTGACAGAGGAGGAGATCCGGAAGATCAACCAGATCATTATCGTTGCCTGCGGTTCGGCATATCATGTGGGCGTGGTGGCACAGTATGTCATCGAGGATCTTGCGAGGATCCCGGTGCGTGTGGAGCTGGCGAGCGAATTCCGCTACCGGAACCCGCTGCTTGATCCGAATAATCTCGTGGTCATCATCAGCCAGTCCGGTGAGACGGCAGACAGCCTTGCAGCGCTGCGTCTGGCAAAGGAAAGGGGTCTGAAAACGCTTGGCATTGTGAATGTGGTCGGCTCGTCCATTGCCCGTGAGGCGGACAATGTGTTCTATACGCTTGCAGGCCCGGAGATCGCAGTTGCGACGACCAAGGCCTACAGCACGCAGCTTGTGGCATCCTATCTGCTGGCGATCCAGTTCGGCTTCATCCGCGGGACGGTCACGCAGGAGGCGTATACGGCGTATCTGGAGGAGATGCAGACGCTCCCGGATAAGATCGCCAAGATCCTGGAGGATAAGGAGCGCATCCAGTGGTTTGCGGCGAAGTTTGCCAGTGCGAGGGATGTGTTCTTCATCGGGCGAGGCATTGACTATGCGATCTCGCTGGAAGGCAGTCTGAAGATGAAGGAGATCAGCTATATCCATTCGGAGGCGTATGCAGCCGGTGAGCTCAAGCACGGGACGATCTCACTGATCGAGGACGGCGTGCTCGTGATCGGCGTACTGACGCAGTCGTCGCTGTATGAGAAGACTGTCAGCAACATGGTCGAGGTCAAGAGCAGAGGTGCGTATCTCATGGGGCTGACGACCTATGGGAACTACAGCATTGAGGATACCAATGACTTCACGGTCTATATCCCGAAGACGGATGAGCACTTTGCGGCATCGCTTGCCGTTGTGCCGCTGCAGCTCATGGGCTATTATGTGAGCGTGGCGAAGGGTCTGGATGTGGATAAGCCGAGAAATCTGGCAAAGAGCGTTACGGTAGAATGATCTGAACCCCTCCCCGGTGCGCCGGCACCAGAAAAAAGACTTTATTGACAATCATCCCTCTCCCCGAAACGGGGAGAGGGATGACAGACTGTCAAAAAAGCTATTTTGCAGGGTTCGGGGCGGCAGCCCCGATCGGGGTGCAGGGGCCGAAGGCCCCGCAATATAGCCCCTCCCCCAGTGGGGGAGGGGTTGGGGTAGGGGCGCTCCCCGGTGCGTCAGCACCAGAAAACAGACTTTATTGACAAGCTGCATCCCTCTCCCCGAAACGGGGAGAGGGATGATTTTGCGGAAAAATATACAGAAAGCCTTGCAAAACTGCGGAAGATGTGCTATAATAATATTGGAGAAACGTAAAATATGCATAATTACGTGGAAATGCAGCCTTTGTGCTGCTTTTGCTTTGGCTTTGGCTTATATGTTAGCCCGTACTAACATATAAGGAAGGAGAACCATATGCAGACACTCAAGGATACACAGATCGGCACATCCGCACGGGTCGAATCGGTGGGCGGCGACGGAGCGCTCCGCCAGCACTTCCTCGACATGGGCATTATCCCCGGTACGGAGGTGACGGTCGTCAAGCTCGCACCGCTGGGCGACCCGATGGAGCTGCGGCTGCATGGCTATGAGCTCACACTGCGGCTGGAGGATGCGGCGCAGATCGAGGTGGAGCCTGTACAGGAAGGCAGACGCACGGAACCGAAAAAACACAAGCACCGCCCTACGGAGCACCCCGGTCTTGGCGAGGGCGGGCGCTTTCATGCAAAGGGTGACGGCAAGCCGCTGCCGGAAGGAACGACCATGCGCTTTGCACTCGTCGGCAACCAGAACAGCGGCAAGACCACACTGTTCAACCGCCTGACAGGGTCGAAGCAGCATGTGGGCAATTTCCCCGGCGTGACGGTGGACCGCAAGGATGGCACGATCAAGGGGCACCCGGATGCGGTCATCACCGACCTGCCCGGCATTTATTCCATGTCGCCCTACAGCAATGAGGAGATCGTATCCCGGAATTTTGTGCTGCAGGAAAAACCGCATGCCATCATCAATATCGTCGATGTCACGAACATCGAGCGCAATCTGTACCTGACCATGCAGCTTCTCGAAATGGACATCCCGATGGTCGTGGCACTGAACATGATGGATGAGCTGACGGCAAACGGCGGCGGCATCGACGTCAACCGCATGGAGCGGCTGCTCGGCGTGCCGGTCGTGCCGATCTCTGCGGCGAAGAATGAGGGCATCGAGGAGCTGGTCGAGCATGCGATCCACATTGCCCATTACCAGGAATGCCCCGTGACGCAGGATTTCTGCGGGAAGAATGACAACGGCGGCGCTGTTCACCGCTGCATCCACGGCATCAGCCATCTGATCGAGGATCATGCGGAGCGCATCGGGCTGCCGCTGCGGTTTGCGGCGAGCAAGGTCATCGAGGGCGATTCGCTCGTGATCGAGCAGCTTGCGCTCGATGAGAATGAGCAGGAGGCGATGGAGCATATTGTCGTGCAGATGGAGCGGGAACGGAACCTCGACCGCAGTGCTGCGATGGCGGATATGCGCTTTGCCTTCATCCAGAAGCTCTGTGCTGAGAGCGTCACCAAGCCCACGGAGAGCAGGGAACACATCCGGAGCAGACGGATTGATGCGGTTCTGACCGGAAAATACACGGCGATCCCGATGTTCATTCTCATCATGTTTGCGGTCTCGTTCCTGACGTTCAATGTCATCGGCGCATGGCTGCAGGGGCTGTGTGAGATGGGCATTGAATGGCTGACGGGGGTCGTGGATACGGCGCTGACAAATGCGCATACGAATGATGTGATTCACAGCCTGATCATTGACGGCATTTTCGCCGGCGTGGGCAGTGTGCTGAGCTTCCTGCCGATCATCGTGACGCTGTTCTTCTTCCTCTCACTGCTTGAGGACAGCGGCTATATCGCAAGAGTGGCGTTCTTTATGGACAAAATGCTGCGCAAACTCGGACTTTCCGGGCGGAGCATCGTGCCGCTGCTGATCGGCTTCGGCTGTTCGGTGCCGGCTGTCATGGCGACCAGGACGCTGTCATCTGACCGTGACCGGAAGATGACGATCCTGCTGACACCGTTTATGAGCTGCACGGCAAAAATGCCGATCTACGGTTTTTTTGTGCAGGCATTTTTCCCGCAGTATTCCGGACTGATCGTGGTGGCGCTGTACCTGCTGGGCATTCTGATGGGCATTGCGGCGGCGTGCCTGTACAAGAGGACGATCTTCAAGGGCGAAGCGGTGCCGTTTGTAATGGAGCTGCCGAATTACCGCCTGCCGAGCGCCGGGAATGTGGCGCAGCTTCTCTGGGAGAAGGCGAAGGATTTCCTGCAGCGGGCATTTTCCGTCATCCTCATTGCCACGGTCGTGATCTGGTTCCTGCAGAGCTTTGACCTGCGGCTGCATCTGACGGAAGATCCGGAGCAGAGCATCCTGGCGATGGCGGCGGGGCTGTTTGTGCCGGTGATGAAGCCGGTCGGCCTTGGCGACTGGCGGATCCTGACGGCGCTGGTAAGCGGCTTTATGGCGAAGGAAAGCGTCGTTTCCACCCTTGAGGTGCTCTACAGCGGCGGCGTGGAGACCGTTATGTCCTCGCTGTCGGCGCTGGCGCTGCTGGTGTTCTCGCTGCTGTACACGCCCTGTGTGGCAGCGGTTGCGGCTGTGCGGCGTGAACTGGGCGGCAAGTGGGCCGTCATCGTGGTCGTATGGCAATGTGCGATCGCATGGGTCGCTGCACTGGCGGTCTTCTGGATCGGTACACTGATAGGGGTGAGCTGAATGGGAATCATTGACATTGTGCTGATCGTTCTGATCGCTGCGGCGATCGTCGGGGCAGTGCTCCTCATCCGCCGGAAGCGCAATAAAGGCGGCGGATGCTGCGGCGACTGCAGCGGCTGCAGCGGATGCTGCCAGCATAAAAAGTGATCTGTAAGGCAACACCGCACATAGCTGGTGGTGCAGATGCGCAGCCAGATTTTT
>CAMNDR010000034.1 GCA_946535685.1 uncultured Clostridia bacterium
GTCAGCTCCGGGAGATTGGAGAAATCCAGCTCCGGATCCACGCCCTGGGAGAACATGTTCAGCGCCAGCGTCACGATATCCACATTGCCGGTGCGCTCGCCGTTGCCGAAGAGCGTGCCCTCGATGCGGTCGCCGCCTGCAAGCAGACCCATCTCGCTGTCAGCGATCGCACAGCCTCTGTCGTTGTGCGGATGCAGCGAAATGATGACGTTCTCACGGCTGTTCAGATGGTCGCACATATACTCGATCTGGTTCGCATAGACATGCGGCATGGAATGGGAAACCGTTACCGGCAGGTTGATGATGACCTTATCCTCCGGCGTCGGCTGCCAGATGCCGAGCACCGCATTGCAGATCTCGGCGGCAAATTCCGGCTCGGTGCCGGTGAAGCTCTCCGGCGAATATTCAAAGCGGAAATTGCCCGGCGTCTTCTCGCGGTACTCCTTGCAGAGCTTGGCGCCAAAGACAGCGATGTCGATGATCTCCTGCTTCGAGCGGCGGAACACCTGCTCACGCTGTGCGAGCGAGGTGGAATTATACAGATGCACGATGGCATTCTTGCAGCCCTTGAGCGCCTCGAAGGTCTTGGCGATGATGTGCTCACGGGACTGGGTGAGCACCTGGATGGTCACGTCATCCGGGATGAGATTCTGCTCGATCAGCGCACGGCAGAATTCATACTCTGTCTCGGACGCTGCCGGGAAGCCGACCTCAATCTCCTTGAAGCCAACCTTCACGAGCAGCTTGAAGAATTCGAGCTTTTCCTCCAGGCTCATCGGGATGATGAGCGCCTGGTTGCCGTCTCTCAGATCCACGCTGCACCAGATAGGTGCCTTGTCGATGTAGGACTTCTTTGCCCAGCGCATCGGTGGATTTTCAACATCAAAATACTGTCTTGTGTACTTCTGGTAATTTTTCATAGTAACGACCGCCTTTCCAATTATGATAGGATTTCCGGCATAAAAAAATAACTCTTTCATGCCGGCCGACACAAAAGAGACGAGACGTAAGATCCCGTGGTACCACTCTTCTTGACGCAAAAGCGCCCACTCACGCCAGCCTGCAAAGCACACAGATTGGCCGTCTCTGTAACGGGAGGACCCGGGCGCACCTACTGGAAGCCGTTCAGCACACCTGCTCAGGGAGGAGCTATTTCACAGGTCCGACACTGCCTCACACCGACCGGCAGCTCTCTGAAATCAGATGCTGTGCTTTATTTCCCTTCACTGCATTTAGGATATAACAATAGTATACTCCATTTTGTAGGATTTGTCAAGTCTTTTTTTAGGGAAGTGCTGATTTATTTTTAAGGCAACACCGCACAGAGCTGGTGGTGCAGATGCGCAGCCAGATTTTTCGTCAGATTGTATAGAAATGACGCCGCTGGGCTGCCGCCCCGAACCCTGCAAATCGCTTTTTGACAGACTGAAGGCTGCGCAGCCGTCAAGGTTACGCAGCCTTATCTTCAAATTACAATCATTCCTTTGCGAGTACCCTGCTTCCGGAAGCGGGTGCTTTGTGTTATGCGCCCTTGACCGGCAGCGTGGCAAGCTCCACGACAGCCTTCAGGATATTCAGGGCATCGACCTCATCCGGCTTCTCCGGGTCGCTCAGGTCAACGTCCGCATTGCGCTTTGCCTGGGCAGAGAGCTTCTCGCCGACCATCAGGTTCTTGTTGAGCGCAATGACATCCACGATCGTCACCTTGCCGTCGAGCGTGACATCGCCATAGACAATGCTATCGCTGGCGGTCGGCTCATTTGCCTTTGTGGGCGGTTCCGTGGTGTCCGGGATGTTCTCTGCAGGCGTTGTGCCGTCCGGCTCGATACCGCCGATGAGCACGCCGTCCAGATAGACGCAGATGTTCTCGCACAGTTCCTCCGGCGGATCCTCTACGGCGAAGAAATCGCTCTTCTCGCCGATCTTCAGCGTCTGGTAGCTCCAGTCGTTCTTCGGATCCCAGTCGTACATCTTATACTCGTGGGTCTCCGGATCCTCCTTGCCCATGCCGAAGAAGCCGACCTCGATCTGGCACTTCTTGCCGGAATTGGCAAAGGTGCAGCCGTCCCACTTGACCTCGACATAGTAGGTGTCTTTCATTTTGTCCCACTTGATGGGATTGCTGACCTCGCAGGTCGCACCCTTGATCTCCATTTCTGCCTGGTCAAAGAGCTTTTTGCCGTGTACGACTGTCGGATCTTCGATCTCAGAGGTGTTGATATAATATCTCACAGTGATATCCTTGGAAGGCTTCGGCACGCCGGAATACACCTTAAAGGAGATCTCCATGGCACCGGTACCGTCTGCCACACGGGCATCATTGCCGATGGCCTCTACCCAATAGCCGGAACCGCCCTGCTCGTCTTCGCTGACCTTTTCCTCGGGCGGGAAATTGGCAGTCACGGCCATCTCATCCGTGCCGTAGTAGGCATACGCAGCAGCGCATGCGCCGACGAATGCGGCATTGTAGTCGATGGTGACCTCATTCTCTCGCCAGTCATTGGTACTGTCGCTGTGCTTATCATCGGCATCGGGGCCGCCTGCGAGCGCACCCCAGAGGACGTGCTTCTGCTCACGGGGATCCTCCGCCATCGTCAGGCCGGATGCTGCACGGTGGTGCGGGTTCATCACGGAATAGACCGGATCATAGCCGCAGAGGAAGACTCTCTTGCCGTGTGTGCCGTTTCTGCCGGCGAGTACGGTCTGCTTTTCATTTTCCTTGTAGGTGATGTCGTTGTCACCGAGGATATAGTCGATCTGGTGCTTGGCAAATTCGCTCCATTCGCTCGGCTTGCCGTCATTGTGATACTTGTCATAGACAAAGCAGCACAGCGCAAATGCCGAAGCATAGCGGCAGCTTCCCCAGACGTCAATGAACACCATGTCCTGCGGGGTCGTCTTGCCCTTGTAGGTTTTCAGGATCTTGCCGACGCAGTCATCATCCCAGAAATCATCGAATACATACTCGTTCTTACCCTGCGCATCACGGATTTTCTGCACGAGATTGAGCTCGGGGTGCTCCTGGTTGATTCTTGCCCAGAGGATGGAGGCACCGCTCCAGACGTCATTCCAGCAGTATACCCAGCCGGATGCTGCATAGTAATCGAAGATCTCATAGGCATCATCAAAGACGGAGGCATCGCCGGTTGCAAGGTACATCCATGCAGCCGCCCAGCAGTAATCATCCTCCCACTTGGACGACCGGTAGAACTCGCTGGGGCCGTCGCCGTTGTCGGAGAGTTCCTTTTCATTGGCATTGGCGAAATCCCAGAGTGCCTTTGCATAGTCGAGGCACTGCTCGGCATACTTGGCGTCGGTGTCCTTGAAGTTGAGGTAGTTGATGGCAAGCGATGCGCAGGCAGATACCACATAGTCGGTCTGCGGCTTCTCGGCAGTCAGGAAGTATGCCGGACGCACCATTGCGTCAACTTCGGGCGCTTCCCAGTAGGCGTGGTCGATGTGACCCTCGCCGACCTGGTAGCAGAATGCAATGACCTCGCCGCTCTTGTCACGGAAGGTACACTTCATGAGATAGTCGTTGAAATGACGCAGGACAGTCTCGATGTGGTCATCCTGTCCGAGCTTTTTATAGGTATCCCGGAATTCATAATAGCCCCAGCCGAGCGTTGCAGCGGCGTAGTTTTCAGGCATACCGAATTCCACATGGTCACCGGCATCGTGCATGCCGCCGGCAACGTCGATCGTGCCGTCGCCGTCCGGGTCAAGCACGTCCTTGTACTTGTCCATGAATGCCTGGGAAAGGTTGGTGCCGCCGCCCTCGACGGTGTTGCCGTCCCACGGAACCATCGGTACATGTGCATCATAGGTATGGCAGTCGTCACGCCACGAAAGCCGTGTATGCTCGCCGACCTCATCGCCGCACATGTTAGCGTCATAGAAATAGATCGAGTACTGCAGCGCACGGGCATAGTCGATCTCCACGCCGGAATCCTCGACAGTCGCATCGGCGGCGGTCACGCTCTGCGGCAGTGCGGCAGCAGAAGATGCAGTGATCGCTATGGATGTGAGCAGTGCAGCGGCAGCTTTCAGGCGGGTACGGATGCTTCTTTTCATTGCTTTTCCTCCTTGTTTGCGTGATTACGATTGTTGAGAGCATGTCTCTCATGTCTGTTTTGTCTAACCATATCATAACACATAATTCAGTAAATGTCAATAGTTTTTTTACTATTTGTAAATAAAATAATTGTCAAAGCGAGGAGGAGTGCCCCTACCCCCGCCCCCAAGGAGGGGGGGCTCCGGGACATTTGTTATTGTGCCTTATAAATGGTATCACCGACCTGCACGCCGCAGAAATCCGAGATGTCGATCAGCTCCCGGAACTCGATGCAGGACATAGAGCCGCTGCCGTCAGGCGCAGTGCAGTACCAGCCGCCGCCCGGCTCCAGACCGTGCAGCAGGGTGCTGTCATGATCGACCAGCAGAGGAATGCCGGTTTTCCTCAGCAGCCGGATGCCATAGCGCTCCCGGATGGCCGCAAGCGCCTGCTCATCTCCTGCCATGCACAGGGAAATGATCTGTTCGTCGTCCATGATGCCCTCCTTTCCGGAACATTCCTCACCCTCTTAGTGGGAAAATGCGGCTGCGAGGTTACAGTGCGCAAAAAATGCCCTGCCATACCGGCAGGGCGCTTTGTGTTATTTATCAAAATGCAGCCGTTCCTCCCTGACCTCACCGAGGTGCGTCATGTCATTGAACAGCTCCAGTCTTGGGATGACGAGGCGGCCGTGCTGCGGTGCAAAGTCGATGACGGAGACTGAGCAGACACCATAGGGCATCGTCGTCAGGACAAACGGGAACGACAGCCCCAGCACATGCGCAAACATGACAGCACCCGATCCGCCGTGGGCAAAGAGGGCGATGGTGTCCTCGCAGGGCTTCTTCGCTTCATAGAGCATGCCCTTCCGGATCAGCCCGAATTCCTCCAGAAATGCGTCAAATCCCGCTGCGACCCGATCGTAGTACCCAAGGCAGATGTTGTCCCGGAAATACGGATGCTCCCGCCATTCCGGCGCTGCTTCCGCAGAGCTTTCCGTCAGGAACCGGAAGCCGAGTGTCCACGGATGCCCGCCGAAAGGAACTGTTTCAGCCCCCGGCACTGTCCCCCAGTCAATTTCGTGCATGAAATCGAGCGGCTCGATCGCCAGCCCGTGCAGCGCTGCGGTGAAGGATGCAGTCTCTCTGGTGCGCCCCATCGGGGAGGCGAAGATCCTGCGGATAGGCTCCTCCTGCAGGCGCTGTGCGGTATGCTCTGCCTGTGTTCTGCCAAGCGGCGTCAGGCAGTCATTCTTATAATCCGGATCGCCGTGCCGGATGAAGATCAATCTCATGATGCACTCCTTATCCGTGGATCTCCGTGTTTTTCACCGTCACCGGCAGCACCTTGTCAAAGACGGCGTAGAACTTTACGGGGATGTATTTGTTGATATGGCACTTGCCGAAGAACCACTTCCGGTAGATGCACGCACGGATCATATCCTCGAAAAATGCATGCACTTCAAGGCGCTCACCGGGATCCACGCCCAGGCAGTCCTTGAGGGAAGCGGGCGGCTCGTGCGTGATGACATAATCCACCTTGTTACCGACCTCGGAGAGCCTGTGGATCGCCGCAGCGATTTCCTGCCGGGTGGGGCGCTCCTCACGCCACCAGGTCTCTTTTTCCGTGCGGAATTCCGCATCCTGGCTGTGTCCGCCGCCGAATGCAAAATAGGTGTGCTCCTCGATCGTATAGATCTGCCCGCGTTTCAGATGTACGATATTATGGGCGATCTTATGCACCGGCGCACCGTTCCACGCCTCGGTCGGGAACTTGGCGAGCAGGTCGAAATTTTCATGGCAGCCGTCCACAAATGCGACTGTATAGGGCAGCGCAGCGATTTTCTTTAACGTTGCCCGCTCCTTGCGGCTCCCGTCCCAGATAAAGCCGAAGTCACCGCACACAAGCAGCGTATCGCCCTCTCTGAGCCGGCGCAGCTCCTTGGATTTGAAGCGCTCCCATTCGCCGTGCAGATCGCTTGTCACATAGACCACTGTGATGCCTCCTTTATTCCGTGATATACTGGTCTTATTATACCATGGGAAGGGGGATCCTGTCAAGCATCGGGAGAAACTCTGCGAAAAATGTCTTCGACTGCTTGCAAAAGCTGTCGGAATATGGTATAATGAAAAGGACATCTATGCAGATGGGAGGATACGGATGTGTCAGAGAAGAAAGACAGGAAGCGGCGTTACTTCCTGATCGACTATGAAAATGTCAACAAGGCCGGCCTTGACGGGATCGGCGAGCTGCGGCGCTCCGACCGGGTGATCGTGTTCTACAGCCAGAATGCGGATTCGCTCTCGTTCGAGGTGATGCAGATGCTTTCGGCATCGAAGGCACAGGTGGAATACATCAAGGTCGATACGATGGGGCGCAATGCGCTGGATTTCCAGCTTGCCTCCTATGTGGGCTATCTGCTCGGAAAAGATGCGGGCTGTAAGGTCTATATCGTGAGCAATGACCGGGGCTATAACAATGTCCAGATCTTCTGGTTCAAGCAGGGGCAGAGGGTGCGCCTTGTGCCGAGCATCCGGCAGCGGCAGCTTGCTGCTGCGAAAAAGCCCGATATCCGGAAGGCAGTCTCGGAGCTGGAGGGGCTTGATGATGCGGAAAAGCAGGATGCAGCCGATGTGGTGTGGCGGCATCTGAAGACCGGCTCGCCGCATCTGTCGCACATCAAGGTCGGCATCAACAACGACCTGCTGTCGCACTTCGGCAGCGAAAAGACCAAGGTGATCTTCAACGCTATCAGGCCGCTGATCAAATGACTATGCGCCGGATATCCGGCATGAAAATCCAAAGGAGGAAAACCCAATGACCTACAAAGAGAGCTTTATCCAGTTCATGACCGAGTGCGGTGTGCTGACCTTCGGTGAGTTCACCCTCAAAAGCGGCCGCATTGCGCCGTATTTCATCAACTGCGGCAATTACCGCACCGGCGGCCAGCTAAGACGGCTCGGCGAGTATTATGCAGCCTGCATCCATGAGAACAATGTCCCGGTAGAGACGCTGTTCGGCCCTGCCTATAAGGGCATCCCGCTTGCAGTTGCGGCGGCTACGGCGCTGAGTGCGAAGTATGACCAGGATGTTTTCTACTGCTTTGACCGCAAGGAGGCCAAGGATCACGGCGAGGGCGGCATGTTCGTCGGCAAGACGCTGACTGACGGCGAAAAGGTCGTCATCATCGACGATGTCATGACCTCCGGCAAGGCGCTGCGGGAATCCATGCCCAAGCTCATGAGCGCTGCCAAGGTCGATGTAACCGGCATGGTCATTACCGTTGACCGCCAGGAAAAGGGCACCGGCACGACCTCTGCCGTGCAGGAGGTCAAGGCGGAATTCGGCGTGACAGTCTATCCGATCGTGACGATGGAGGATATCATCGCAGCCATCCGGGATGAGGTCATCCCCGGCAAGGAATTCCTCCCGCAGATGCTCGCCTACAGAGAGCAGTACGGCGTATAATCCGCTGCAGAACAACATCCCCCTGTACATGCTTTATCAGGCAGGTGCAGGGGGATTCCTGCTGCGCTCCGTATGCGTTTCATCCCATCCGTGGACGACATCAATGGGATGAATCAAAAACGGCACGGCTGAAAAGCCGATAGATTTCAGTCTGTCAAAAAAGCTATTTTGCAGGGTTCGGGGCGGCAGCCCCGATCAGGGTGCAGGGGGACTCCCCCCGGGGGGG
>CAMNDR010000035.1 GCA_946535685.1 uncultured Clostridia bacterium
CTTCCATGATGATCGGCAGGATCATCGGGCTGCGCTTGGTCTGCTCAAAAATGAAGTCAGACAGTGCATCCCGGAGCTTGCCCTTGAGCGGTGTCCACTCCTTGAGCTCATAGACACTGCACTCCGCAAGCGTATGGCACAGAAGCTGCTTGGCCTGTTCCATCAGCTCCTCGGCTTCCCGCACATAGACGAATCCTCTGGAGATGATATCCGGGCCGGATACGACCTCGCCGGTGGCACGGGTGATGCCGACCACGATGATGATGAGACCGTCCTCTGCCAGATGCTTTCTGTCACGCAGCACGATCGAACCGACATCACCGACACCAAGACCATCCACCAGGACTCTGCCTGCGGGTGCCTGGGAAACGACCTGCAGCTTGGTGCCGTCCGTTTCGATGACATTGCCGATGGACGCCAGAAGCACATTCTCCTTCGGAATGCCCATTTCCAGCGCCAGCGTCCGGTTCTTGACCAGGTGCTTGTATTCGCCGTGCATCGGGATATAGAACTTCGGCTTCACGAGCGCCAGCATGAGCTTGAGCTCCTCCTGGCAGGCGTGGCCGGATACATGCACTTCGTACATGGACTCATAGATGACCTCTGCGCCGGATTTGAGCAGCTCGTTGACGACCTTGGTCACATGCTTCTCGTTGCCGGGAATGGGGGTCGCAGAGATGATGATGAAGTCCATCGGCGTGATGTTGACCTTTTTATGGTCGTGCATCGCCATGCGGGTCAGTGCCGACATCGGCTCGCCCTGGCTGCCGGTGGTGATGAGCACGATCTGCTCCGGCGGATACTGGTTCATATTCTCGATGTCGATGATGGTATTCTTCGGTACATCAAGATACCCCAGCTCCAGCGCCGTGGTGATGACATTGATCATGCTTCTGCCGAGCACAGCGATCTTGCGGCCGTTCTTGGCAGCCATGTTCACGATCTGCTGGACACGGTGGATATTCGAGGAGAATGTCGCAATGATGATGCGGCGGTTTCCTGCCTTGACGAAGAGCTTCTCAAAGGAATCCCCGACCTTGCGCTCAGACTGTGTATAGCCCGGACGCTCGGCATTGGTGGAATCCGCCATCAGCGCCAGAACGCCTCTGCTGCCCAGCTCACCGAAGCGGGCAAGGTCGATCGGGCCGCCGTCGATGGGCGTATAATCCACCTTGAAGTCGCCCGTGTGTACCAGAATGCCGGCGGGGGTATGGATCGCCATGCCCATCGAGCCGGGAATGGAGTGGTTGACCTTGATGAATTCGACCGCCATGCAGCCCATTTTCACGGTCTTGCGGGATTCGATCACATTCAGGCTCACCTTGTTCAGGAGGCCGTGCTCCTCGAGCTTGTGCTTGATCAGGCCGATGGTCATGGATGAGCCGTAGACAGGCGCATTGACCTTCTTCAGGAGATAGGCTAGGCCGCCGATATGATCCTCATGGCCGTGGGTGATGACGATGCCCCGCAGCTTTTCCTTATTGCGCTCCACATAGGTAAAATCCGGGATGACGATGTCCACGCCGGGCATCTCGGCATCCGGGAACGCAAGGCCGCAGTCGAGGATGAACATATCGTTTGCGCACTCGAACACGGTCATATTCTTTCCGATCTCGTTCAGACCGCCGAGCGGGATGATGCGCACGGGTGTGCGGCGCTGCTCATGGCTGCGCTTTGGCGCCTGCATCTGCGTGCGGGCAGGCGGCTGTGCATGGGCATGGGTCTGCGGAACTGACTTTTTCACAGACGGCTTCGGATTCTTGCCCTTGGAACGGTGGATGACATAGCGCTTTCTCTTCGGATCTGCGCCGTTCTGATTCTGATGATTCAATATAATACCTCTCTTTTCACAGCATGCAGCTGTGCAGCGCACCGGATCGTTCCGCAGCCCGCTCACAGATTTTTTGCAGCATCTTCGGGCACAGGAAAACAGAGCCACAGGATATGGCTCTTTGACAGAAGTCCCGTGATTCCGGGCTTCTGTGATATAGCGGAGCATGGTTGGGTCGTCTGCATACAGTTGCTCTTGTTCTGCCGCCGGTTTCTGCAGCGGCGTTAAGTAGGAAGCCTTCTCCGGCTTCTGTCTATACTCTGCGCTGTTGTAAACGGTCCGGTATGGATCGTTTGCAAGCCGCCGTCTGTGACGGCTTGCGGCGCAATGCGCCGCAAGCGCTCCGTTTATGCTTGCCTTTGCAAAGAGGCAAGTATATCATTTAAGGCAATACTGCCATAAATTCCGTTCAGGCTCTCCGTATCCGGAAAAACGGGTACAGGGATACATACTAATATTATATATGAATTGCCTGCTTTTGTCAAGCACTTCCGGGACGGTGTCCTGCAGATTTGGCAGTTTGGCTAAAATTACAGCATTTTCCGTGCAGCCTTGCATCACGGGATGCCCCTACCCCCAGCCCCTCCCCCGAGGGGGAGGGGAGTAAGCGGGGGCTGCGCGCTGCACGCACAGATGTTGCTCATTTCAAAGCCGGTCACCTGCCGGAGCGCTCGGCTTCCCGGAGGCGCTGCTCCCAGGCAGTGCAGAGCTCGGATGCGGCTTCCATGGAATCGCCATGTGCCTGCACCCGGACAAGCCGGCTGTGAGACGGGAGCTCGATGCGCATGCCCGGAGCAGCGTAGCGGCGCAGTGACTCCACCTGCTGGCGGGTAAGCGATGTGACGGCGGTACGCCGGATCGTGTACATCTCCGGGAGCAGCGCTGCCGCCTGCGCAAGTGTCAGCTTCCGGGCATCAAGCACCCGCAGCACATGTGCAAACAGCCGCACGCCATCCGTGAGGATGCCCTGCCGGGATGCCAGTTCCGATGCCGTGACCGATGCAGGAAGCTGCCGCAGGATACGGATGCTCTCCCGCATGGCAAACTGCTCCGCTGCCGGGTGAAAATCTGCCGGCAGAACACACGGTTCTCCCTGCGCTGCGACCGACAGCGCCGCAATCAGTAGGAGCTGCTCCTTCGTGAGCATGCCCGCTTCCGGTGTGAAAGCGCTGGCACCCGTGCCGTCGGCAGTCAGCGTCAGCGTGATCTGCCCGCCTGTTCCGCCTGCAAAGATCCGCTCTGCTGCATGCCGGAGCATAGGCTCTCCGCAGCTCACTGCGATCTCCGGATGCTGAGCCGGCACCAGCGCACGGCATTGCTCCTCCCACAGCGGCAGAAGTCCTGCTGCATCTGAGAGCATCCCCTCGTCCACGATCCGCTCGGACAGCTCCGCATCGAGCGCCTGCTGGAGCCGTTCTGTCTGTGCATCCTGCAGCGCAGCACCGTCCCTGCCATAGGGCAGCAGCCGGATGATCCCGCTGCCGGATGCGCAAAGACAGGCACCGCACCCCGTCATGCGCCCGATATAGAATAGCTGTGACAGGGCGCAGCTCCCGGCATACCAGACCCTTGCACCCTGTGAAACGGCTCCGGCTGCCGCCGCCATCGCAAGGCTCTCCCCGGCCTTGTCTGTGCATCCGACGGCGACCGCATCCGCCAGCACGCACATCGCCGCCCCTGCACGGAGTGCTGCGGCAGGCGTGTTCCATTTCGGATCCTGCCAGCAGATGCCGTCCTCCGGCTCCACCTGCAGCATGCGGCGCTGCAGGCTTTTTCCCGAATAGACCGCGCCTTCGGGGATCACTGCATTCTGCAGCACGGTATCACGATCCACGAGCGCCCTGCGGCAGATCACACAGTCCTCCAGCACAGCTCCTGCGCCGATCTGCACGCCGTCGCCGAGGATACAGCCGGAAAGCTGCGCTCCTGCGCCGATCACGCAGTCTGCGCCGATGACCGTCCGGCTGTCGGCAGCGGCATCCCTGCCGAAATGAACGCCCTCGGCGATCCGCTGCACCGTGCCGGTTTCGAGCAGACGCTGCTGCAGCGCACGATAGCTGCCGGGGTTGTCCGCATGATAAAAATGTGCATTTCCCGGCACTTCCGCCTTTTCCGGCGAGAGAAATGCAGAGCCTGCCGGATGCAGCTCCGCTTCGGCAAAGCTGCCGTCCGGCGTGAATAGCCGCACGGCTTCTCTGCCGCAGAGCGCATAAAGCTCGCCCATCTCCCATTCCGGCACGCACAGTCTGCGCAGGAGCAGCGAGGGCGTATCTGACCGGACTGCCGTCAGGGAGCGGGCAAACCGTACCGGCATCCGCAGATGCATGCTGTCAAGCATCCGCCGGATGCGCCGGTCTGCCGCAAGGAGCACCGCCGCTTCAAAGCCGCTGCGTTCGAGATAGCGCAGGAGACGTGCGAGCAGCGGCTCGTTGCAGACCGGCAGGAGCGCTTCGGGACAGTCCTGCAGGGGGATACATTCGGTCATTTTGTCACAGAACAGGATCGCTTGCATGGAGAAACCGCCTTTCCTTCTTTTTGAGAAGTATAGACAGTCTGCGGCGCATTATGCAGCGGATACAGCAGCAGGATCCCCGGCAGATTGCAATAGGCCATGCAGGCATTGGCGATGTCAGCGAGCATCCAGACGGCTTCCAGCCGCAGCATCGCTCCGGGCAGCACGGCGATGCAGAACAGGATCCGGTATGCCGTCAGAAACCGTCCGCCGGTCAGGCTCTGCAGCGCAGTGCTGCCGCAATAGCTCCAGCCGACCAGTGTGCAGAGGGCAAATACGGCGATGACAGGCGGCAGGATACCATCCGCCGCCGTTCCGATGCCGATGCGGAACGCCTGCAGGACGAGCGCTGCGCCGTCTGCACTGTCTGCGCCGCTGCAGAGCACTGCCAGTGCCGTTGCCGTACAGCAGACGAAGGTATCTGCAAAGACCTCAAGCATTCCGCATGCGCCGAGAAATGCCGGATCATCGCCGTCCGCCTCACCATGCAGCAGACCGCTGCTGCCAAGCCCCGCCTCATTTGAGAATACGCCGCGCCGCACGCCGACTGTCACCGCACGCTGCACGGCTGCACCCGAAATGCCGCCTGTAAGCGCATCCATGCCGAAAGCGCCCCGGAGGATCGCCGAAAACGCGCCCGGAAGCTGCGCTCTGCAGCGGAGGATCACCGCACCTGCAGCGATCAGATAGACGATGCTCACCGCCGGAACGGCAGCAGCGGCAAATTTCCCGATGCGCCCTGCGCCGCCGAGGATCACGAGTGCCGTCAGACCTGCAGCGGCCATGCCCGTGAGGAGCGGCGGCACATGCCAGGCCGCCTGCAGCGTCTGCGCCATCGCATGGCTCTGGGTCATGTTGCCCATGCCGAAGGATGCCGCCGTGCAGCACACCGCAAAGCATCCCGCAAGCCGGGGACTTTGCAGGCCATAGCGCAGATAGGCTGCTGCACCCGCTGCACCGTTCTGACGGAAGTGACAGCCGAGGACATTTTCCGCATAGATCAGCCCCATTCCGAGCAGAGCCGCCATCCACATCCAGAATACTGCCCCGGCACCGCCGAGCGTGAGTGCGGTGGCAACACCGGCAATATTCCCCGTGCCCATTGCTGCAGCAAGCGAGGTCATGCATGCCTGGAACGGCGTATGCGCATGGCTTTTGCTGCGTTCCCGGCGGGAGAACAGCAGCCGGAGACTCCGGAACGGCGCCCATCTGTCCCGCACAAGGCAATAGGCACCCGTCCCGAGGAGCAGCCCGACAAGTCCGCTGCCCCAGAGAAGACGGCTTACCGTCGAAAGAAAATGCATCGGCGTTCCCCCTTTTCTCCCGGATTCCCTTGCATTCGCCCTCTCCGTATGCTATAATAGAAGCAGAATGATCCTGCCGGAAAGGAGGGGCGCAGATGAAGGAATTCCATGCTGAACGATCCGCATTGTGGACGATCATGCTGACCGTCTGTCTGGCGGCTGCCGGGCTGATCGCCGCTGCCGGTGCCGTGCTTGACCGCTGGCCGAATGTGATGTGGGGCGCGATCGTCGTGGTGGGCGTGATCGCTGCGATCCCCGCTTTCTGCGTCCTGCCGCTGTATTTCCGGATGCTGAGCTGCACGGTCACATCCTCCAGCATCACCGTCACTGCCGGGATCCTGTTCCGGCGGGCGCAGTCCGTGCGGTTTGAACGTGTGCAGTTCGTGCAGATCGTGTCCGGGCCGTTTGACGGGACCCTCGGACTGAATTTCGTGGTGCTGCATCTGTACGGCGGCCATCTGACCGTGCCCTTCCTGAGCCGGGATGACCGGGAGGCGTTTGCGGCACTGCTCCAGCAGAAGGGGGTATTCCATGCGCCGTGAACATCCCCTGCGCATTCTGCGCTACAGCATGAAAAACCTGTGGCTGCTGATCTTCCCGATCGTGCGGGGCGCCTATCATTTCGCATCCCGTGAGGATGTGGAGAAATGGCTGCAGGGCACATGGTTCGAGCTGCTGATCCTGCTTGCGATCTTTGGCTATGGCTGGCTGAACTGGTATTTCCGGGAGTTCGGCATCGTGAAGGAGCAGCTCTATGTCCGGGACGGCATTCTGTTCACCCGGCAGCGCTTCCTGCCGATCCGGAATCTCTCGGCGATGGAAATCGAAAAGCCTGTCTGGCTGCGGCCGTTCGGGGCGGAATATCTCTATGCCGATGCTGCAGGCGGTCTGCTCGAAGCGACTGACATCAAGCTGCTCATCCGGAAGCGTGACGAGCAGCTTTTCCGCAGTGCCATGCCGCGGCTGCGGCAGGGAAAACGCCATCACTTCGCTGACCGGGTCGGGGTCTGGCGGACGCTGCTGTTTTCGATGATCTTCTCCTCGAGCTTTTCCGGAGCGCTGTATCTGGCCATTTTCTGGTTCCAGGGCGGACGCATCGCACGGGATCTGCTGCAGGAATTCCGGGTCACGCAGCGGCTGAACACCATCTCTGAAACGCTTGCCGGCAGACTCATGGGCATTCCGCCTGCTGCGGTGGCGGTGAGCATTCTCATCCTGTCCACATGGCTTCTGTCCTTCATTGCCAATCTCATCCGCTACGGCAGATTTACGATGGAGAGTGACAAGCGCATGATCGCCGTGAACAGCGGCCTTGTGACACGGCGGCATTATGTGCTGAGCAGCCGCAAGGTCAACTACATCGACATCCGGCAGAATATCCTGACAAAGCTCTGCCGCATCTTTTCGCTGGCGGTCAACTGTCCGGGCTACGGCAGCATACGGGGGTCGATCCCGGTCTGTCTGCCCATTCTCACCCGGCGGGAGCTGGAGGAGACGATGCCGATGATCTTTCCGGGCAGCCGGCTTTCCAGGAATCAGCTCCGGCCGCCGTGGCATTCCTGGTGGGGCTATGTCTGTATCCCGGTCTTTGCGGCGATCGCCGTGATCCCGGCATCCTTCCTGCTGCTGCGGCTGTTTCCGGCGTTTGATGACGTGATCCGGTATTTCCGCATCATGCTGCTGATCCCGATCCTGTGGAAAACGCTCGTGCAGTTCATCGCCTTTACGACCACGGGCATTACGCTCTCAAAGGGACACACCTGCATCCGGTACTGCAAGGGACTGACCTTCCACACGATCGTCTGTGACAGCGACCGCATCATCAAGGTGCGCATCCACCGGCATTTCTGGCATCATCTCACGGGAAAATGCCATGTGCTGATCTATTTCCGCTCCGAAGCGCCCCGGCACTGCACGCTCATCGGCATGCAGTACCGCGAGGCGAAGGCGTATCTGAAGGAATATCTCTGACGGGAATCCCCTCCTGCACGGAGGGGATTCAGCTTGTCAATAAAGTCTGTTTTCTGGTGCTGACGCACCGGGGAGCGCCCCTA
>CAMNDR010000036.1 GCA_946535685.1 uncultured Clostridia bacterium
CCCGGAGGATGACTGCGACCGCCTCGGAGCAGAAGCAGCAGCGCTAACCCACGGCCATGACCTTGGCTGGCTGCCCTCCGCAGCATTTGTCCACATGATCCGCAAGCTGGTCTATGAGGACATGACGATGCACGAAGCCGTGGAAAACGCCATTGCGGCGATACGGCGGCTCTACCCGAAATCCGCCCATCTTGCAGTGCTCACAAGCCTGCTTGAGGATGCGGTCACGCTGGCAGATTCCCCGAAGATCACACCCGCCAAGGCCTACAAGACGCTCGGCGAGGGCTGGGTCGGCGAAGAAGCGCTTGCCATTGCAGTATTCTGTGCCCTGCGGTATGAGGAGGATTTCGATGCCGCCATGATCGCTTCTGTCAACCACGACGGCGACAGCGATTCCACCGGTGCTGTCTGCGGCAATCTGCTCGGCGCAAGACTGGGACTTTCGGCGATCCCGGAGAAGTACATCCTCAATCTGGAACTGCGTCATACGCTGATGCAGGTAGGCGCCGCCCTTGCCCACGAGGGGAATTTCTGATCGCATAAAGCACGCCTCTCCCGAAACCGGGAGAGGCGTTTCTTTTTATTCGCTGTCCGGCTGTACCCTGCCGTCAGAATCGGTACGATAGGCACCGTCGCTGTCAGTCTTGTCCATTGCCTCACTGACATCCTCTGCCGCATCGCTCACCATATCCTTACCGTTCTGCACAGCGTCGCTCGCCAGTTCCCTGCCGTTCTGCACGGCATCGCTTGCCAGCTCTCTGCCTTCCCGAATGGCATCGGTCACCATCTCACGGGCATCGTCTGTCACGCTGTCATTGCGGTTACTGTCTGCCGGTGTTCTGTCTCTGTGCGTACCGCAGCCGGTCAGCATCGCTGCCGCCAGCAGTGTATACACCAGAACTGCTCTGTGCTTCATGGGTTTCCCTCCTTTGAGCCTGATGGCTCTGTAGTATTGTTGCCCGTGCGGACAGTTCCATGACAGGAAAAGACAGGAAGCGTCAGATTTTCGTATATCATGCACAAAACAGTGAAAATATAACTGTGCGATGCAATGATTTTTCACAAAAACTATTGCATCGCATCCGCAAACGTGGTATAATAAATAAGGTTCAGAAATGCACAGGGAGGGATTTATTAGATGGGTGCCAAAGAAGAATTTCTGGAGATCTACCGCAGTCACATCACCCGCAAAGGCTCACAGCAGCTTCTTGATTATCTGCTGAGCGATGCGAGCGATTTTTTCACAGCACCGTCCAGCACCCGCTTCCACGGTTCCCACGAAGGCGGCCTGGTCGAGCACAGCGTCAATGTTTACCGCTGCCTTGCGGATTATCTGTCCCGCCCCCGCACGAAGGAGCTGTACGGGATGGATTATTCCGAAGAATCCGTGGCGCTGACAGCGCTCCTGCATGACATCTGCAAGCTGAACTACTACAAGATCGACTACCGCAATGCCAAAAATGCGCAGGGCGTCTGGGAAAAAGTCCCCTATTACACGATCGAGGACACGCTTCCCTACGGCCACGGTGAAAAATCCGTCTACATCATTTCGAGCTATATGCGGCTGTCCCGTGAGGAGGCATTTGCCATCCGCTATCACATGGGTTTTTCCGCAGAGGGCAACAAGAACGACATCGGCCGTGCCTTCGAGATGTTCCCGCTGGCACTGGCGCTGCATGTTGCCGATATGGAAGCAACCTATTACCTGGAGGGTTCTGTGAAATAGGATCCCCGCATCAATAAGGAGTTTTGAACATGAGTTGGTATGAAAACGCCCTGATCTATCACATCTATCCGCTTGGCTTCTGCGGAGCGCCGAAATTCAATGAGGGCGGCGAGCCGGTCAACCGCCTCGAAAAGGTTCTCGAATGGATCCCGCATCTGCTGGAAATGAACGTGGATGCCGTCTATTTCGGCCCGGTCTTTGAGAGCGTGGAGCATGGCTATGATACGATCGACTATAAGATGATCGACCGCCGTCTCGGCACGAATGAGATGTTCAAGCACATCTGCGAGAAGCTGCACGAGGCCGGCATCCGTGTCATCCTCGACGGTGTCTTCAACCATGTCGGCCGGAAATTCTGGGCATTCACCGACATCCAGCAGAACGGACAGAATTCACCGTACTGCGGCTGGTTCCAGAACCTGAACTTCGGCGGCCCGTCGCCCTGCGGCGATCCGTTCTGGTATGAGGGCTGGAACGGCCACTATAATCTGGTCAAGCTGAACCTCCAGAACCCCGATGTCTGCAATTATCTGCTCGATGCAGTGGGCTACTGGATGGATGAATTCAAGATCGACGGCATCCGCTTTGATGCGGCAGACTGCATCGACTTCAATTTCTTCAAGCGCATTCGCTGGTTCTGCAAGGAAAAGAATCCGGAGATCTGGCTCATGGGCGAGATCATCCACGGTGATTACAACCGCTGGGCAAATCCGGAAATGCTTGATTCCGTCACGAATTATGAGTGCTACAAGGGTATCTATTCTTCCCACAATGACAAGAATTATTTCGAGATCGACTACTCGATCAACCGCCAGTCCGGTGCAAACGGCGGAATTTACCGCAATATCAAGCTGTATAACTTCGTGGACAACCACGATGTCAACCGTCTTGCCAGCACGCTGAACAATCCGAATTATCTCTCCACCTGCTATACGCTCCTCTATACGATGCCCGGCATCCCGTCGATCTATTACGGCTCGGAATTCGGCATCCAGGGAGCCAAGCAGGGCGGCGATGATTCCCCGATGCGCCCGTGCCTGAACATCGGCGACATGGATACCAATGCGCCGATCTACAAGCACATCGTCAAGCTCGGCCGCATCTACAGAGCCTATCCGGCGCTGCGCACAGGCGGCTACCGCACGGTCATCATCCGCAACCGGCAGCTCGTCTTTGCCAAGGAAATGGACGGCCAGACCGTCTATGTGGCGCTGAATCTCGACGATCAGCCGTTTGACTGTCAGTTCGGGACACATTTCGGTGCGCTCGTGGATGTGATGAACGGCAATGCGGTTCGTGTGGACGGCGGAAATGCCTTCCTGCACATGGAGCCGTATTCGTCGATGATCATTGTGCATGATGACATCGTCAACCACCAGCCGGAGCAGCAGGAAGCGCCTGCCGAGCAGCCCCGTGAGATCCACGAAGGCCAGCATTACCGTCATTTCAAGGGCGGGCAGTACACCGTGCTCGGTGTGGCGACCCACAGCGAGACGCTCGAGGACATGGTCGTATACCGCAGTGATGCAGACGGCCAGACCTGGGTACGTCCGAAGGCCATGTTCATGGACAAGGTCGGCGATCAGTACCGTTTCACCCTCCTCGATGACTGAGCTTTCTCCTTAACACACCTTTCATAAAGCATAGATCCCCGCCGTCTGGCGGGGATCTATGCTTTAGTCAAAACAGACGTTTTGCGCCGTATGGGGCAAAGGGGGTGCAGGGGCGCAATGCCAACAACTTAAGTTTTTGTCGGCTTACGCCGACTTAGGAGGGGCTGCTCGCCCCTCCTAAACCTCCCTCGGCAGGACTATGCAGCCCTGCACCCGCAGATTTGGGTTCTGTTAAGTTGTTAGCATTGTGCAGGGGCGAAGCCCCTGCGAAATATCCCCCTCACTTATCAATCCACCCGACATACCCATCCGCATACTGTTCATCCGTGATCGGCGAAAAGCGCTGCTGGTCAGTTCCGATGTCATCAAGGAACCCATTGTAAGCCCGGTAAATATTGCCGTCCTCATGATCCACCACACGCTCATACTCCCCGATCATGTCCGAATACTTCTCCTGCACGATGGTGTCGTCCTTCATCCGTTCCTCAAAAGCCTCCATGACCGGATCCGGATCCGTGCCGATCTGTGAGGAACCGCCCCAGGGCGTGTTGAAAATATTGATCCATTCCTGGATATAGAAATCCGTATACGTGAACGAATTGACGATATGCGCCAGCACCGGTGCCCAGTCGCCGAGCCGTCCGAACTCCGCCCACTGTGCCAGCGTGCCGTTGACCTCCCACATGGCATAATTGATCCCGCCCGTGAGGATCAGATCCGGGGCTTCCATCACGACCGCCGAGAAGATCCCCTCGCCGTCGCAGCCCGCTGCCGTATCATAATATGTCGCATAAAGCGCCTGATAATCCTGGATCCGCTTATCCGGCCGCAGTGCCTGGATCTCGTCCAGATTCTCCGGCACACAGCCGTTGTGTACGGTAAAGCCCTGCGTCGTCCCGCTGTACAGTTTTTCCATATACTCCTGCACCGTACCGTTTTCCAGCCAGAACGGATTGCCAAGGAACCCGGCCGTCTGCTCACTTTTGCAGATGCTCATGTGGTCAATATTGCTGACCCCCGCATAGGTTCCCTCCGGCGCCATCGCCTGCCAGGAGAGCCGCTCCGCATTGCCGTCCCAGGTCACCTCCCAGCCTGCCGGGATCTCCACCGTAAAATAGGCACATTCATACACAGTCCACTCCACATCCGTCCACGGCGCAGGCCGCACATGGATCTCCTCCGGCAGTTCCCCGGCAGCCGTTTCCGCCAGTGTCTCCGCCGGGAATGTGTCTTGCTCCGGTGCCGTCTCCTCCTCCGGTGCCGTCTCCTCCGGAAGCTCCCCGCCGGGCGCATCCGTCCCGCCGATGCTGTTGACCGGCTGGTATCCCGGTTCGTAAGCCGACCCGCCGCATGCCGCAAGGCTCAGCAGCACCGCAGCCGCCGTCATGCCCGAAAGCCATTTTTTCCAGTCTCTCATTCCTGTCACCTCTTTCATGATGCAAACGCATCGCTTTCTTTGATTATAGCACATCCGGCCGCCGGTTTCAACCATTTTCACAAAATTTATCCCCATCAAAAGCCGCTTTTCTCTAAAATTTACAGTTTATCCATAAACATGCCCTGCTCCCGCTGCAGTCCCCCTCCCTGTTTTTCAAAAAAACGCCGCCGCGCAGCGCTCCCCTGCATCAGGTGGCAAAAATCCAGCCTGTTTTTTAGTCAAATACACGATTTCCGTCTGTTTTTCCTCTTGCCTATTGCAAAGCGTCCCGATTTGTGATACAATAAGAATGACGGACTTTTTGAAGTTCCTGTCTCTGATTTTTCATCAAGGAGGTGAATGCCCATGTACATACTGCCGCTTTCCGCCGCACTGCTCCCGACGCTCCACGATCTCTGGGAGTCGATCTTTTCCGTCATCCGGACGATGAAGCCGGTGGATTTTGTTGATATTGCAGTGCTTTCCTACATCATCTACTACTTCTTCACGCTGATCCGTGAGACCCGTGCTGGGCAGCTCGCCAAGGGTATATTTTTCCTTGTTGTCGCCTATGTGATCGCCCATGTCGCCGGGATGAAGGCGATTCCCTACATGCTCGAAACGCTTGCCCAGAGCAGCTTGCTTGCCATCCTGATCGTGTTCCAGCCGGAGGTGCGCCGTGCCGTGGAAAAGCTCGGGCATTCCCGGTTCGGTCTGAATTCGCTCGGCCTGCTCGGTACGAGCGAAGCAGTGGAAACACAGTGGCGTGAGGCGATTGATGCCGTCTGCAGCGCCTGCGTGGAGATGAGCGCCACCAAGACCGGTGCCCTGATCGTGTTCGAGCGCCAGACCCGCCTCGGCGAGCAGGTCTCCAACGGTACCGTGCTCAACGCCATCCCCAGCAAGGAGCTCTTCGGGCAGATCTTCTATAAAAACACGCCGCTCCATGACGGCGCAGTGATCCTCCGTGACGGCATGGTACTGGCCGCCGCCTGCTATCTGCCGACACCGGAGCGCAACCAGATCATCAACAAGAAATTCGGCGCCCGCCACCGTGCCGCCATCGGCATGAGCGAAAATTCCGATGCGATCATCGTTGTCGTATCCGAAGAGACCGGCGGTATTTCCGTTGCAGAAAACGGCGACCTGCAGGAGGATTTCACCTGGAAGAAGCTGCAGGATCACCTGCTCAGCCGCATGCTCGAGCAGCAGCCGAAGAAGCGTTCCCTGCGCAGTCTTCTGAACCGCAGGGATCATCCGGCATCCTCTGCCGGAAAGGGAGAGGAGGTGCGCCATGAAGACGGAATGGATTCATAAGCTCCAGAACAGCATCACCAGCTTTCTCAGCAAAAAGCCCGTGCATGTGGTAGGCTCCGTCCTGCTGGCCATCATACTCTGGTTTGCGATCGCCGTGAACATCTACCCGACCACCTCCAAGCCCTACACCGACATCCCCGTTGTGGTCGATCTGAGCGGCACCGTAGCAGAAGCAAGCGGACTGTCCGCCGTATCGTGCGACACCCAGACCGTCAATGTGACGCTCGTCGGTGACCGTTCCCGGATCGGTAATCTGAAACAGGAGGATCTCGTGGCACATGTCCAGCCCGGCAATCTCTCCAATGCGGGCGAATACACCATGAACATCACCGTGGAATCCACCAACGGCATCACCTTCGAGACAGACAGCATCACCCCGCCCACCGCCAAGGTCAAGCTCGACAAGATCGAGACACGCACCTACAGCGTAGAGGCCTCCTTCCCGAATATCCGTGTGACGAGCGGGCATGCGCTCGATGCCGAGGATGTTGTCGTGGAGCCCTCGACCGTGGAGATCATCGGCCCCTCGGCGCAGCTTGCCGAGATCGACCGTGTCGTCGTATATTCCGATAAATCCCAGGAGATCGACGGCACCTTCCAGCTCTATTCCAACCAGCTCAATCTCTACACCAAGAGCGGCGCCCTCCTTGACCAGGAGAGCCTGACACTGCCGACCACCGATTTCCAGATCACCATCCCGATCCTGACAGCCAAGGAGATGCAGCTCACCTACCGTCTGCTTGGTGCTCCGACCGGCTTTGATCCGTCGTGGCTTGCAGAGCGCCTGCGCTTCTCCGAGGAGTCGATCACGCTCGCATCGCAGACAAGCTCCGCCTTCGCAGACAAGGACACCCTTGAGGTCGGTACAGTCCGCCTGAGCGAGGTCGGCCTGGACTACTCCAAGAACATCCCGATCGAGCTTGATGACGAGTTCATCAACCGCAGCGGCGTGGAAGATGTGACCCTCTCCCTCGACAATGAAGGCCTTGCGACGAAGAGCTTCACCGTCACCGGCGAGAACATCTCCGTAAAGAACCCGCCGCCGGACTACAATTTCGATGTCGTGACAAAGCGCTTGACCATCACGGTCATCGGATCGGAGGAGACGATCAATTCCCTGACAGCAGATGACATCATCGTGACAGCGGATCTGCTCAACTATGACAATGCCGAGCAGGCATCCTCCTTCACACAGCAGGCAGTGATCTCGTTCTATGACAAGAGCGATGTCTGGGCCTACGGTTCGTACAGCATTTCCCTCAACAGAGTGGAAAAGGCTGCAGAATAGCAAAAAACGCAATCCCTGTACTATGTTCCCGGTGCAGGGATTGTGATGTATCCGGGGACGATCATCAAAAAAAGAAGGTGACATGTATGAAAATCCTGCTCATCGGCGGGACAGGCACCATCAGCATGGCGATCACACGCCGTCTTGCCGCAGAAGGCCACGAGCTGTATCTGCTCAACCGCGGCAGCCGGAGCGCAGAGCTGCCGGCAGACGTGCAGATCCTGCAGTGCGACATCAACGACGAAGAAGCCGTCAATGCGGCGCTCGGAGAGCTGCAGTTCGATGCCGTCGGCGAATTCATCGGCTTTGTGCCGG
>CAMNDR010000037.1 GCA_946535685.1 uncultured Clostridia bacterium
CAGCCCTATCAGCAGGCACCCCCTCCGCAGTTCAACAATCCGACGCCGCCTCCGGTGAACAATCAGCCTTACGGCCAGACACCGCCTCCGGTAAATAACCAGCCCTATGGCCAGACCCCGCCGCCGCAGTATGACGCGACCGGTGCAAACGGCATGGAGAGCGAATATGACAAGGGCGCCAAGCTGCCGTTTACACTCGGTATTGTCGGCCTCGTTGCAAACGGTGTCGGTCTGCTCGGCTTTTTCTGCTGCTGCTGGTACATTCCGCAGATCGTTGCGCTCATTGTCGGCATCATCGGTATGGTCAAGGCGAACAAGATGCAGAGTGATCTGTACCTGATCGCCCCGGAGAACCAGCAGAAGATGAAGAACGGCAAGACCATGTGTCTGATTTCCACGATCCTCGCTGCAGTCGGCATCGTACTGCTCACCATCCTGATGATCGCAGGTGTTGCAGCAAGCATGTCCGAGGGTTTCAGCGAGTATCTCGACTGATCTGAATGAAGTATGTCTGGCGGGCGCTCCTGCTGCTTGTACCGGTGCTGATCGTTCTCGGGTTTGTGTTTCGTCAGCAGACACAGCCCGTGATCGAGGCACTTGCAGGCGGGGGCGCCTGTTTCTTCCACACGATGACCGGGCTGTATTGTCCCGGATGCGGCAGCACAAGAGCGACACTGGCGCTTCTGCACGGCAGATTTCTGCTGTCCTTCCACGAAAATCCGATGATCCTGACCTGTGCCGTGCTTGCAGTGCTTGGGTATATTGAGCTCTGGAGCATCAGCTTTGGCCGAAAGCTCACGCTGCTCCCTGAAAAATGGCAGTTCTGGGCGGTTCTGGTCGGACTGCAGCTTGCGTGGTCTGTTGTGCGCAATTTTATTCCGGCGCTGATGCCGCTGACCTGACAGGGGGGAGCATGGTGCAAACGATCCGCCGTTACCGCAGCATCTGGCTGCCGCCTGTGGCGGTGCTCGCTGTGCTGCTGGTGATCTGGCTCTGCCGGCCGGTTCTGGACTGGCTGATGGGGCTGTATCGCTGCCCGATCCATGCGGTGACGGGCTTGCTCTGTCCCGGCTGTGGCGGTACCCGAAGTTTCCGGGCGCTTCTGCAGGGAAGGGTGCTGCTGGCAGTGCATGAAAATCCTGTTCCGCTGCTCCTGGCTGCCGCCGCTGTCCTGCGGTACATTGAAGGCATCCTGAAAGCCGTCGGAAAGCCCAGGGAACTGTTGCCGAGAAAGCTCCGGTTCTGGTGTGTACTGATCGGGATGGTGCTGGTTTGGGCTGTCCTGCGTAATTTTATCCCGGCGCTGATGCCGCTGACATGAATCGGATCCCCTTTGCATACGGCAAGGGGGATTTCTTTGGCCGGCGGGGGCATTGTTGATTTCGCACGGAAACACGATCCAAAATTGTGAAAATTCATGAATTTTTCAAAAAGGCTTTGCAAGTGCCCGTTTTTCTGGTATAATAAATAAGTACCCTGATGACAACGGAGGCGTTTTCTATGAAAAGAATCCTTTCCATTTGCCTGGCAATGGCAATGGTCTGCTGCTTCTTTGTGAATATAACCGCACAAGCTGTGACATTCACGCCCAGCTTCGATATCAACAGCTCGGCAGGTCTGCTCATCAACCTTGATACGGATGAAGTGATCTACCAGAAAAATTCCGACACGCAGTATATGCCAGGATCTCTGGTACAGATCATGGAGGCGGTCGTGGTGCTGGAGAATTGCAACAACCTGAGCATGCGCATCACAGCCGACGAGGCGCTCTATGACTCGTTCCGGAATTCGGAATATGCCGATGATCTGCGCTATGCCGATATCCTGAATCACGATATCCTGACGGTGGAGGAGCTGCTGTATGCGCTGATGCTCACTTCCTCCTGCGAGGCGGCAGTGCTGCTGGCGAATCAGTTCGGCAACGGCAGCATCCCGAATTTTGTGCAGATGATGAACGATAAGGCGGCAGAGCTTGGCTGTACACAGACCACCTTCACCAATGTGACGGGTGAATACGATCCCGGTCAGAAGACGACGGCCAACGACCTGGCACTCATTACAAAATATGCTCTGAAGCTCGGCAGATTTGAGACGATCGCCTGCTCGGATTATTTCCGTCCGACCTCTCCGAATCCGGAGCGGCATGACGAAGAATGGGTATGGACACATTCTAACCTGATGACCCAGGAAAACAGTACCCATTATATGGAGAATGTCCGGGGCATCAAGACTGCGAATCTCTCGATGCAGGGGCGGAATATCATCACCAAAGCCTCACGGGACGGCAATAATTTCCTCGTGATCCTGCTGGCTGCACCGTTCGAGGACGGCGAAGGCAATCTGCAGTATTACCACATGGACGATGCAAAGGCACTCTTTGAGTGGGTGTTCGAGCATTTCTCGTTCCGCACGCTGCTGAGCGATAATACAGAGCTCGGACAGGTCACAGTCAACAACAGCGAGGGTGCTAATTATGTCCTTGTAAAGCCGGAAAAGGCATTTGGTACACTCTGGTATGACCAGGCCGATGAGACTTCGATCGTGCAGGAGATCGACCTGAAAGAGAATGTTACAGCACCGGTCAAAAAGGGTGAGGTGCTCGGCACAGTGAAGCTGAAATTTTCCGGTGAGGAGATCGCTGAGGTGAATCTGATTGCCACATCTGGCGTGGAGCTGTCTAAGATGAAGTATTATGCGGCATTGGTGAAGCATTTCCCCAAAACGCCGTGGTTTACAAGAGCGATCCTGTTCAGCATCCTGATCGGACTGATCTATATTGCGCTGTGTGTGTATGCGCATATCCAGTACCTCCAGCGAAAGAAGGCGGCTCCGATTCATCTGCGGCCGAATTCCTCCGCTGCCCGGAAGGAAGCCCGTAAGGCGGATGCTGAGGAACGCAGGGAAAAGCCCGAAAAGCCCTATCAGGCAATGAAACCGATAAAGAAGAAATAGCAGAAAATAAGGCAAGGCGTTTGCTCCTTGCCTTATTTTTATCGGATGCCGCCGAGGATCGTGCGGAATCTGGCATAATTTTCCGGGATTCCCGCATCCCGGTCGATCACAGTGTCCGTAAGCATGCGGATCTGCGCCAGATAGCTCTCACGCTCCGGGAATGTCTGCCCCTGGACGGCTGCCAGAAATGCTGCGGCAGGCTTTTCCGGGAGCGTGTGGTAATTCATCAGCACCCGCATTGCCTCCCGTCGGTTCCCGCTGCGCAGAAGCCAGTAGACAGGCCGCTTGTGATAGCGTCTGCAATGCGATGTCCAGAAATCTGTCCTGCCGTAGTCTGCAGGATGGCAGCCGAGCATCTCGGTGAGAAGCTGCGCCTGTGCATCCGGCGCATCCTCCGGAAACGCCGCTGCCAGTAGCTGCAGTGCTGCAGCACCGACCTCCTGCAGAGGCAGAGCGTCAGCCTTTTTCACACCAGGATAGGAGAACCGCCCGAGTACGCAGCCCGCCGCAAAGCTGATGAGATCTTCGGCGATCTCCCGGCCGGTCGGCACATGCAGACTGTCGGTCACATGGCAGTCCACTTCGTCACCAAGGCCATAGATCTGCGCAAAGAGCTGGTTCAGCCGCTCCTCGTTCCGGCGCATTTGCTCACTGCGTTCCCTGCAGCGCTGGCGGTAGGCCTGCAGTGCTGCTGCAAAGGCATGTTCGCCCGTCTGCAGCAGCGGATGGACATGAAAATCCCAGCTTTCCTCGCTTTCATCCCAATCCTCCTGCGCAAGGCGGATGTTTTCCACAACAAGCGGCTCTATCTCGTTTCGGTAAGCAGTACCGGGCAGGTAGGGGAGAGAACGCAGGTTTTCTGCCTGAAAATTCATCGTCGGATTCGTCATCTGCAGCATCTCCCGCACGACTGAGGAGGAAAGCAGACCCATGAGGTAGAGCCTGTCTTCTTCCGGCGGAAACAGACAGGATCCGGAGACATCGAAGAGAAATCCTTCCGGCTGTACCCGCACGCCGAAACGGCAGCTTTCTGTGATGAATGTCCAGGTGATGCCCGGTTTGAAATACATGTCCGCATTCTTGAGCCGTCCGCCGCAGCGGGTCTTGTTGAGCTCTGCATGGAATGCCCGCAGAGCTTCTCCTCCGCTTCGGTAGTTGACCACATAGCTATGGTTGCCGTACCAGCGCCGCACAGGGCCGCCCTTATTGTACGGGAACCAGGTCTTTCCGGTGGCAGCAGCTTCCTCGGCGCTTCTGCAGCCGAAAGCGATGCTGCCCGGCTCCACCTCATACCAGCGCCGGACGAATCGCTTGTTGTCCGAAGTGGTCATGCCCTGGCAGATGCGGCAGAAATCAGCTAATTTCGGCGCCTGCATCGCTGCGAGCATCCTGTCGCTGCACCAGTAGCACAGAGGTTCTCCCGGCAGAGCTGCCATACGTTCTCTTGTACATACATAGCGCAGCGCCGGGTCATGGAAGTGAGCTGCCTTGTCCTGCACATCTGTCAGCCGGACATAGACAGCGGGATAGTCTGCGATCTCACGGCCGAATGCGGTAAATGCCGTCGTCTGGACGATCGTGCCGACATCGCCTGTGTGAAAGGCACCAGTTCCGAGATGCACCATGCTCCCGATCGTGTACTGCTGCAGCGATTGCCGCAGTGCCCGGAACCGTGAGAGGAACATCCAGCCGTGCATTGTGAGCATCGAGAAGCAGCCGTCCTGTGCTGTCAGTTCCGCGCAGCGCTCCATAAAGGCAGCGAAGAGATCTGCCTTTCCAAGCGCATATTCTGCCTTGACAAAGGCGGAGAGCTGCGGCGGCATGGAGCTTGTGCCCATGTAAGGCGGATTGGTGATGACCGCATCAAAGCGGCTGTTCAGGAGCCGGGAGACGGCGAGCGTGTCGCCTGTGCCGCAGACCGGCGGCCGCAGCAGCGAGCCGCAGACAGCGCTGCCGGGCAGTGTTTCCTCAAGCGCCGAGAGATCGTAGATCTGCATGCGGATGGCTCTGGTGAGGATATCCGGCAGGAATTTTGCCGCCTTCATGCGCAGCACAAATTCGCCTACAGCCGCCGCTGTTCCGTCGATGTCCATGCCGATGAGATTGTCCCGCAGGATGTATTCCGCCGCTTGCTCCGGCGCAGTCCCGTCCGCAAGGTACAACGCCATGAGCGCATCGAATGCTTCCGTCAGAAGCTGTCCTGTCCCCATGCAGGGATCGAGCAGCCGGATCTGTGACGGCGCTTTTCCGGCAGCAGGCGGCGCACCGAGAACATATTCCCATTCCTCCAGCGGCCTGCATACGCCAGCAAGGGCGTTCTGCGCCATATACTGCCCGATCCAGCGGGGCGTGAACAACTGCGTTGCCGCTGCGATGCGTTCCGGCGGGATCTTGACATTCTGGCGGAGCCCTGCAAAGGCCGCCTCCCGTTCCGGCGTGACCCAGTACTGATACAGCCAGCCAGCCAGCTCCGGATGCTTCTGCCAGACAGCCTGCGGGATCTCCTGCAGAAGCGCCGCTGCACCGGACAGCCCCGCCGGGAATGACTTTACACAGTCAAACAGCCGCAAGCCCTGCGGCAGGGGAGCGCCCTGCGTATACAGACCGTGCGCCTCCATGCAGGAAAGTGCGCAGAGCCGTGCAAACCAGAGCTTTGCTTCCGCTTCTTCGGTATTCGCAAGTGCATGCTCCATGGCAGCACGCATCTGCCGTACCATGCGGCGGTAGTTCATGGGTCTCACCTCGTTTCGTGATCATTTCTATCATTATACCACGGATCGCGGATTTTTGCAACTGCAGGACTTGCTTTTTCCGCACTTTTCCTGTATAATAAGAAAGACAAAAAAACTCCGGCGCACCGGAGAAAGGAGAATTACATGAAATTCAGTAAAATGCATGGTATCAGCAATGATTACGTCTATGTCAACGGCTTTGAGGAGCAGGTACCTGAGCCGGAGAAGGTCGCGGTCTTTGTCAGCGACCGCCGCTGCGGCATTGGTTCTGACGGCCTGATCCTGATTTTGCCGTCCGAGGTGGCAGACTGCCGGATGCGCATGTTCAACGCAGACGGTTCGGAGGGCATGATGTGCGGCAATGGCATCCGCTGTGTGGGCAAGTATGCCTATGACCACGGCATCGTGACAAAACCGGAGCTCTCTGTGGAGACAAAGTCCGGCATCAAGTACATCACCCTGCAGGTGGAAAACGGCAAGGCAGCCGGTGCGACGGTCGATATGGGCAAGGCGATCCTGCGTCCCCGTGAGATCCCGGTCGCAGCCGACGGCGAGGATTTTGTCAGACAGCCCCTACGTGTGCAGGGCAAGGATTACACTGTGACCTGCGTTTCGATGGGAAATCCGCACTGCATCATCTTCATGGAGGGGGATCCGATGACGATCGAGCTGGAGAAGATCGGGCCGGATTTCGAGAATCATCCGCTGTTCCCGGAGCGCATCAACACGGAATTTGTCCGTGTGATCGACGATCATACGCTGTTTATGCGTGTCTGGGAGCGCGGCAGCGGCGAGACCTTTGCCTGCGGGACAGGTGCCTGTGCCGTCGCCGTTGCCGCCGTGCTCAATGGCTATTGCAGGCAGGATGAGCCAATCACCGTCAAGCTCCGGGGCGGTGACCTGACCATCGTCTGGAAGGCGGATGGCACAGTCATGATGACAGGGCCTGCTACCCATGTGTTCGACGGAGAGATCGACCTCTCCGCAATGGTATGAAAAAGGCAAGGCAGATCCTGCTGATCGTGCTTGGTGCGGTGCTGCTGCTCATCGGGATTCTCAGCATCGTCACCGGCATCATTATGCAAAACACGTTCAGCAGGGGAAGCTATCCTGACCGCCGGTTCTACAGCTACTACTGGTATGATCCGGATTACAGCAGCACGCACAGCCGTGAAAACGTGCAGTTCACCTCCGGTAAAAACACGCTGCAGGGGTATCTCTACGGCATGGAGCATCTGGAGGAAGAAGCGGAGCCGCCAAAGGGGCTGATCGTTTTTGCACATGGCATCGGATCCGGCCATGAGAGCTATATCAACACGCTCATGTGGTTTGTGGATCATGGCTGGGTGGTGTTTGCCTATGATGCGACCGGTTCCTGCACGAGTGAAGGCAGCGGCACGGTCGGTCTGGTGCAGTCGGCGCTGGATCTGGATGCAGCGCTGCAATTTGCGGAGCAGGATGGGCGATTTGAAGGCCTTCCGGTCTGCTTGCTCGGCCATAGCTGGGGCGGGTTTGCGGTCTGCGGCGTGCAGAATTTCGACCATGATCTTACCGCAGTCTGCTCGATCTCCGGCTATGCTTATCCGCTTGAGATGCTGCAGCAGGGCGCTGCAAAAACAGTCGGAAAGCCCCTTGCGGCAGTGTTGCAGCCGTTTATCTGGAGCTATCACACAGCGACCTTCGGAAGCGAGGCAGATCTGAATGCGGTGGACGGCATCAACCGCTCGGGCATTCCTGTTCTTGTGCTGCACGGTGACAAGGATCCCACAGTGCCGTATGAGGGAATCTCGATCCTCTCCAAGCAGGCACAGATCACCAATCCGCATGTGCGCTATGAGACGATCACCGGCCCCTATGCGACGCATAACAGCTTTTTCAGCAGTGATGCGGCGAATGCGTATAAGAAGGAATTCAACGAGCAGGGGCAGAAGATCGCAGAACAATATGGCGG
>CAMNDR010000038.1 GCA_946535685.1 uncultured Clostridia bacterium
ACGAAAAATCTGGCTGCGCATCTGCAC
The DNA here is from genome assembly GCA_946535685.1 of uncultured Clostridia bacterium. Taxonomy (GTDB): domain Bacteria; phylum Bacillota; class Clostridia; order Oscillospirales; family Ruminococcaceae; genus UBA3855. The sequence continues at coordinate 28 of CAMNDR010000038.1, forward strand.
CACCAGCTCTGTGCGGTGTTGCCTAAAAGATGCTTCAGCCTTCCAGCAAAGCCCCTGAGCAGAACGATCAGGGGCTTTATCTGATCTCGGACTACCGGATCACATACAGCGTTCCGGGATCCTTGACAACGAGGGCATCATATTCGCTCTGTGTCAGGATGACGATCGGCGGGATCGCATTGACAGCGCTCCAGAGCTGCCGCAGCTCTGTCTGCACCTCGCCTGTCGCACTGCCGATCTCCTCCAGCGCCGCCTCCGCAGTCTCCCGCACTTCGAGCAGAAATGCCGTATAGCTCCGCTCATCGAGCACATGTGAGCCGTCCGGCAGCGCACGCACCTGTACGGGCGGAAGCTGGTAGCGCAGCAGATAATCCGGCGGATCCTCCTTCGGGTCGGCCTCCTCCTCATAGCGGTAAGCAAACAGATCGAGTGCCAGCGAGCCGGGCTCCTGCGTGAATTTCGGCCCCACCTCCCAGTGCAGCCGGATGACATTCTCTCCGGTCTCCTTTTCAAGCACCGCCTCCGTTTCCCCGCCGGACGGCGTGATCCCACGCATTACGAACAGGAAGTCCGCCAGATCATGTGTCCCATAGAACCGGTCCACCTCGATCGTGATCGTATCCGCCCTTGCTTCCTCCTGCGAGAAAAGCTGCTGCACCGGCAGCGTGTCGATGAATTTTCCATCAGCTTTCAGCATAGCATTCTCCTTTCCGGGTCAAGCCCTTTCACCTATGCCGAAAAAAAGAAGAAATTTGCACATTGCAGTGCAAATTTCAGGCTGTCAAAAAGCACGAAACATACGTTCTGCGCCGTATGACGCATGGGGGTGCAGGGGGGCAATGCCAACAACTTAACAGAACCCAAATCTGCGGGTGCAGGGCTGCATAGTCCTGCCGAGGGAGGTTTAGGAGGGGCGAGCAGCCCCTCCTAAGTCGGCGCTAAGCCGACAAAAACTTAAGTTGTTGGCATTGTGCAGGGGGGCGCTCCCCGGTGCGCCAGCACCAGAAAACGGACTTTATCGACAAGAAAAAGGAAATTGCACACCACCGTGCAATTCCCTTTCTTGTATCATATTTCACGCATTACCGTGCTTATTATACTGCGTGATCCCCTCACTCGTAGACAGGATGAATACCACAGCCAGCGAGCATAATACTGCAGCACCAATCATGACAGCACTCACCGCCACATGGCCTTCCTTCTGGATGAGCATCGGAATGCCCGGGAACAGCGACAGGATAAATCCAAGCCCGAACAGGAACTTGGTCACACCCTTGAGCTGCGGGATCGGTGCCGCCAGCGGCAGCGCACCAATGCCCATGATCACGCCGAAGATCGGCGCATACTGCATCGCAAAGGAGAAGAATGCGTTATTCTTGGCCTCCTCGCTGAAGCCCAGACCGAACGCACCAGAGAAGAACAGCGTAAATGCCGCCGCACCGATCACGCCCACCACCGTCAGGATGATGAGCTGGATAAAGCCCTTGTGTGCAGCCTCCCGCTCACGCTCCTCACGAAGCTCGTTCATGATGCGGATGTTTTCCTTCTTCTTTTCCTCTGTCAGCTCCATTGGCGGAGGTGTGTATTTCTGCGGCTTCTTGGATTCCTCCTTGATGCGCTTGAGATCCTCGTCCTCAAAAGAGGGCTTATACTCCTCCGTCTGCGGCGCTTCCTCCAGTTCCACATCCGCCGCCTCCGGAAGTGCTTCCTCCACCTTCGGCCGGAGTTCATTCGGGATCATCGGCGCAGGGATACCGAGCTGCTGCGCACGCATTGCCACGACCTGCTGCTGCTGCTCCGCATCGAGCGTCCTGAACTTCTCCAGCAGTGCATCATCAAACTGCAGCCGCTGCACAAATTCTGCGACCGGATCATAACTTGCAGGATCGCTGCCGCCCAGCAGGTCATCCATACTGCCTTCAAGCTGCACATCGCCCCGCTTTTCCTCAGGCGTATAACTGCCCGGCTCGTCGAGCACAGGTGCCTCGTCCAGCACCGGCGCACCGAGCTTGTGATCCTCCCAGCTCTGGCCGGGATCATCGAGCACGACCTGCTCCTCCAGCACCGGAGCACCGAGCTTCTGCTCACCGCCGCCCCATGTCTGCGGCGTCTCGCCGAGCAGTCCTTCGAGATCATCCATATCGAGCACGGGAGCGCCTTTCTTTTCCTCACTGCCCGACCAGACCTCCGGGGTCTCGCCAAGCAGATTATCATGATCTGGCATTGTGTTCACCTCTTTATTTGCGAGTTTTTTTGCGGCCGTTCCGGCCGCTTAGGAGGGGCTTCTCGCCCCTCCTAAACCTCCCTCGGCAGGAGGCTGAGCCTCCTGCACCTGCATCTTTTTGAATCTATAGAATTATTTTTTTGCTGCGCAACGCCATCAACGCATGACCTGCGCCATTCTATTAAGGAAAATCCGGCATGCGTCTGCCAGCGGGGGCTCCCCGCCTCACCGCTCGATCTGCTGCTCTCTGTCAGGGCCGACACCGACCATGCACACCTTGCACTCGCAAAGCTCTTCGAGGCGCTCGATATACTTCCGGCAGGTCTCCGGGAGCTCCTCAAATGTACGGCAGCCCGAGATATCATCATCAAAGCCCGGGAATTCCTCATAGATCGGCTTGCACTCTGCCAGCTCTTCAAGAGAGGACGGGAAATCACGCAGCTTTGTGCCGTCTGCCTTCTCATAGCCGATGCAGATCTTCAGATCGCCGATGCCGGACAGCGTGTCGAGCTTGTTGATCGCCAGACCGTCCAGGCCGTTGACACGGACAGAATGACGGACGATCCCCGCATCGAACCAGCCAGTTCTTCTCGGACGGCCGGTCGTGGTGCCGAATTCGCCGCCCTTGTTGCGGATCGTGTCACCCGTCTCATCAAACAGCTCCGTCGGGAACGGGCCCTTGCCGACACGGGTGGTGTACGCTTTGGCAACACCGATGATGTTGTCGATCATCTTCGGGCCGATGCCGGTGCCCACGCACACACCGCCGGACAGCGGATGGGAGCTGGTAACGAACGGATAGGTACCGAAATCAATATCGAGCAGCGTCGCCTGCGCACCCTCAAACAGGATGGTCTTGCCTGCCTTGTATGCCTCGTAGGTCAGCACGGAAACATCTGCCACATAGGGCTTCAGACGCTCGCCGTAAACCTTGTACTCTGCGATCACTGCATCCAGATCATGTGCCTCGCCGCCATAAACTGCCGTAATGATCTTGTTTTTCAGTTCGCCGGTAGAACGAGCCTTCTGCTCAAACAGTACCGGGTCGATCAGGTCGCAGATCCGGATGCCGCAGCGCTCATATTTATCCATATAGGTCGGGCCGATGCCGCGCTTGGTCGTGCCGATGTCATTACCGCCGCGGAATGCCTCAGACAGGCCGTCAAGCGTGATATGCCACGGCATTACCACATGCGCACGAGGGTCGATCTTGAGATTGGCAGTCGAAATCCCTCTGCGCTCCATCTCATCGAGCTCGCCGATGAAGTCCTTCGGATCCAGCACAACGCCGGCGCCGACCAGGCACATCGTGTCCGGATACAGAATACCGGAAGGCACCAGGTGCAGCTTATAGGTCTGGCCGTTGCTGACAACGGTATGGCCGGCATTATTGCCGCCCTGGGAACGGACGACCACCTGAGCACGGGAGGCCAGAATATCAATGACCTTGCCCTTTCCCTCATCACCCCACTGGGTACCGATAACAATATTAGCAGGCATGCATGTTCCTCTTTTCTGATAGTTTGTTGCGTCCTGCCGCCCTGGCAGGACATACATGTATATTATAGCAGATATGCCCGGATAATGCAAGTGTTTTTTCAAAAAAATCTCCCCGTTCTGACAGGAAGCAGAAAACCGCCCCTGCACGGTAATGCAGGGGCGGTCTGAAAACTATTACCACTGTTCAAAACCCGAATCGGTCGGGTGGGGCGACTCATCATCAGGTGTCTGCAGCTTCAACAGCTTGCGTTTCAGGAGCGCAAGGTCATAAATGTCGATCACGCCGTCCTGGTTCATGTCGGCGGCATCCGGATCGGTCAGCTCCGTGAGCGGATCGGCGTGGAGCCATTTCTGGACGAGGACGAGGTCAACAAGGTTGAAGGTGCCGTTGGCGTTGACGTCGCCGGAAACGAGGTCTAAAGGTGTAATTTTCTCTAAGATCCATCTTTCCGCAGGAGATGCCGTAGGTGAATTATAGGTAAACTGTCGGATCGTCGTTCCGTTTTCAACTTTTCCGTCTAACAGATCCATGGCATAGCCGCTGTATTGGGAAACAATCGTATAAGTCCCGTCATAAAGAGGAAGAAATGCATAGAGCTTATCACGGGTATCTGTGTCAACATTGATCCTGAAGTCATTTTTCACATTCATGTAATCAGAATCGGGAAGATCAAGATAGGAGCCTGAGCTGAGTTCCTGCAGCTTGTAATAGCCGCCCTCCTGATGCGTGATCTTGAAATAGGTGGAACGTTCAGCAGTATCCCACAATTCGAGCTTTGCAAAATTGTCTTTGACTTCCCCTACTGAAAGGGCATAATTGGTGTCTTTTGAGGATTTGATCTGATAAATGCCGTCCTCAATGATTGGCTTCGGTTCCGCAGGAATAAAGCACCATCTTTGATAGGGGTTGCCGTTATCCGACCATACATGGACATTGGAACCATTGGTGACACCATCGTAGCCCTCTACATCAAGACACCATGCATTTGCTCTGGAAGTGATCGTATAGCCAGTTTCGGTTCTTTCAATCGACCATTGCTGCTCGTTGCTGTTATCATCCTTCCATATCCAGACATTTGTACCCTTGGCAAGATTTCCGTACTCAACATCGAGACACAGATTCGTTTCTTTTTGCTTGATTTTATAAAATCCATTACCACGATAAGTAACAGTCCAAGCATAATGCAGACCCGGAAGTTTATTTTCATCGTTCCACATTTTGACATTATCTCCGGATTCCAGTTCTCTCGCAGGCAAGTCCATATAATAATGGCAATCTAATGCGTTATAAATATAATAGTCCCCATCCGGTATCGTCTGCCCTGCCGCTTCTTTCTCGGACATGATGTGACCTTTTGGCGTGGGATCAATGTCCTTGATATGGATATAGCCCGAAGCAGAGCCGACAGCAACATTGCGGGAATGATATGCGCCATCATAATAGCTGTTGTCTATCAGCCAATTGTATTCTTCAATCGTGACCGTTCCGTCATCGTTGACCGTATTGACCCACGCTACATGTCCATATTTTCCGCTTTGCTGCCAGAATACCGAACCGGGTGCAGGATTCATATCTACAGTAATGCCGATACTTCTTGCAGCGCTGCCCCAAGTTCCGGCATCTCCGAAATTAACACCGCCGTAGTAATTGTAAAAATCAACGCCGTTTCGGCTGTTAAGGCGCCATGCAACAAATGACGTACACTCTCTGTTATAATAACGCCATTCATCTATGATTGCATCCAGAGCACCGTCCTTATATTTTTGAGGGTAATCATCCACAAGATCCCAATTATACGCCTCTGCCACGATCGGCTCTCCCAGATTCATCTGCACATCCCCCGGCATCACGCCCCCGATCATGCACATCATCAATCCGGCCATCGCCGCTGCGATCCATCGTTTCCATAACCGTTTCATACGCATAACCTCCTGTATTCCACTTTTCCACTCCGGGCAAGCGCTCTTGTGGATAACATCATTATACCACAAAAAGGAAAAAAATGCAAGCGCTTCTTGTGCCAATCAACCAACAAACAAAAAAGCAACTGCCCGCATTTCCGGCGGACAGTTGCTGTACTTATTCCAGTTTCATTTCCTGCAGGCTTCTGACCTGACTTTTGAGCATGGTCACCTTGTTCCCTTTCTGGTAATTGCCGAGCTGCTCACCCTGCACATAGATCCATGTATCAATCCCGTTTTCATCCTTGAGCGTCACACGGTACTGATTCTCATCATCCCGGACTGAAACAGGGATCGCTTCCACCACGGAATAGGTCACCTCCGTGAACTGATCCAGTGTGTAGCCCACACCGACCGCACCAAGTCCGACCACCGCCAGCACGATCCCGAACAGGATCTTGAAAGAGCCCATTCTCGTCAGCAGCAAAATAATACCCAGCACTGCCACCAGTGCCCCGCCGATCATCAGACCAAGCGATAATGTCATACAATTGCCTCCTTGTCGCTTTTCTTGCCCCCGTATCGCCAAAAGCGATATTCTTTCTATCACTCTAATAGTATATCACAAAATTTCAAACAAATCAAGTGTCAATTTGATGACATTTTATGAACATAGCTGGCAGGTACTTCCATCTATGACAATATCCGTCATTTCTTCTGTCAGATCTTTCCAGGCGCAAAACGACATTTTCTGCATAGACTATCAATAGCAGAGAAATGTGCTGACCGGAAAGGGGGTGGCATCCCCCAAGAGGGAGATGTCCTTCTGACTCGCCCGCTTCATGATCGGAAAGCACAGACCTGCTTTCCGATAGAGAGAAGCCCCCGCTTTCCCGGCGGGGGCTTCGTTTGGTTTATTCTTCTGTCAGATCCTGAACAGTCTGCCCCTGTGCATCCTCCGCAGGCGCATCCTCGCGCTCACGCAGATCCTGCGCATAGGCATCCATTGCAGAATCCTGTGCCGGCTTCGTCTCAACGATCTCCGGCTCCGCTTCCGCAGCAGCCGCATCCTCGCCCTTCATCAGACGCTCGAACTCCGGCCCGTCGATCTTCTCATTGGCGATCAGATACTGTGCCACCTTGTGAAGCTGATCCATATGCTCAGAGAGGATCTTCTCAGCCTTTGCATAGCCTTCCTCTACAAAGCTGCGGATCTCTGCGTCGATCTCTGCAGCCACTTCATCCGAATAATTCGGCGTGCTGCTGAAATCTCTGCCAAGGAACGGCTCGCTCTGGTCATGGCCATAGACCACAGGACCCAGCTTCTCACTGAAGCCGTAACGGGTGATCATGCTGCGTGCCAGCGACGTCGCACGCTCGAGGTCGTTGGAAGCACCCGTGGAAATATCATCCATGATGAGCTTCTCTGCCACACGGCCGCCGAGCAGCACGATGATCTCCTCGTGCATCTCCATCTTGCTGTTATAGCTCTTGTCATGCTCCGGGAGCGACAGCGTATAACCGCCTGCCATACCTCTCGGAATGATCGAGATCTCGTGTACCTTGTCCTGGTGCGGGCAATAGTACGTGCAGATCGCATGACCGGCTTCATGATAGGCCGTCAGCTTGATCTCACGCTCCGTCTTGACACGGGACTTCTTCTCAGGCCCCGCAACCACCTTGATGGTCGCCTCAGCGATATCCTTGTTGGTGATCGCCTTCCGGTCCGCTCTTGCGGCAAGCAGTGCCGCCTCATTGGTCAGGTTCTCCAGATCGGCACCGGTGAAGCCGGCAGTCGTTCTGGCGATATCATGCAGATTCACATCGGGTGCAAGCGGCTTGTTCTTGGTATGCACCTTGAGGATGTCCTCTCTGCCCTTGATGTCAGGATAGCCCACCACGATCTGGCGGTCAAAGCGTCCCGGACGCAGCAGCGCCGGATCGAGAATGTCACGGCGGTT
>CAMNDR010000039.1 GCA_946535685.1 uncultured Clostridia bacterium
CCGTCTCCTTATAATAAAATATATGCCAGCGCCAGCAGCAGCGCCGGATCCGCACCCTCTTTGTACAGCACCCACAAAAGCCCTGCCAGTCCGATCTTTTCGGCATCCCAGTCCTGCAGGAAGCCCTGCAGCATTTCCGGGATCCGAAACTCTGCAGATTTGTGTTCTGGTGCTGCCGGCGGCGGTGCAGCTTCCTGGGGACTCTGCATCGCTGCAGGCGGCTGCAACGGCGCAGCCCTTCGCTGCATCTCTCTCGAACGCCGGATCGCATCCTGCCGCATGGCATCAAATCCCCGGTCAAGCTCCGCCATTGTGCCGCCTCCTTCCGTTCAGAGAATCTCCTGCAGCATTCCTGAACTCTGCATCATACGGAACACCGCCCACAGCCGCAGCAGGCGCAGCGCCTTGTCTGTCTTTCGCTGGCGTTCCTCGCTCAGATGCGGCCGCAACGCCCGCAGCAGCGCTGCGTTTTTGTCATCCTGACTGTGCTGCAGCAGCTCGCCGACCTTCATGAGCATTGCCGCATCCGGCATGCCTTCCGGAACCGCACTCTGCGCCGCAGATGCATCTCCGCCCTGCAGCATCTGTGCCAGCTCCGAAAGCTGCTGCATGCTTTCCGGGTCTGAAAGGATGCTCTGGATCTTGTCCTGCATACCCTCGTCCATCATTTTCCGCCCGTCAGCTTCTTGTAGAGCGCCTGTGCCTGCGGTGTGCTCATGAGCTTTTCCACCATCTGCGGATTCTGCAGCGCCTGCGAAAATTTCGCTGATTCCGCCTGGTTCATGCTTTTCATGGCAGCATCGAATTTTCCTGCTGCAAGCTCCTCACGCAATTGCTCTGCCGGCATGCCGAGCTTCTGGCTGACTGCCTGCAGCAGGCTGTCGAGTTTTTTCTGATCCATATTGGCAAACGGACTGCTGTTCATCTGTAACCACCCTTTCTGCCTGCGAAAAACAATAGTTTTTTCCTGAAAGCCTATTGTATTTTTCCGCAGATTATGCTATAATAAAAAGTAAGCCCGATTTTGACCGGAACATCTATTCGGTCATCCTGATAAAGGAGGAAGCCGCATGAAGATCATCGTCCTTTCCGATTCCCATCTTGATCTGCAGGCCGTGAAAAAGGTGATCGAGCTGCACGAGGATGCCGATTTGTTCATCCATCTTGGTGATGGTGAACGGGAGATGAACCTGCTGCTCCAGAGCCATCCGTGGCTTGGCGAAAAGCTGCTCTATCTCAAAGGCAACTGTGATGCCGGCACCCGTGTTCCGCAGACGCAGGAGCGCCTGATCTATACGCTGCCTTACGGCCACCGGATCTTTGCCGCACACGGCGATGCATTCCGGGTAAAGTTCACCACGGCGCCGATCATCATGGAAGCCATGCGAAGCGGCTGCGATATCGTCCTGTTCGGCCATACCCATATCCCTGTGACCCGCTATGAGGACGGGATGTATATCCTCAATCCCGGCAGCATCGGACTTCCGGTCGAAGGCAATCCGCCGACCTACATGCTGCTGAGCGTATCCGAAAAGGGCGTACTGCCCAACGTGGTCAGTCTCTGACCTCCGGCCTCCGGGCTACAGTCTTATTCTATGCGGCAGCGCCGGAAAAGTTGCCGCCAAGAGGAGTTTTGTTATGAGTAAAGTGTCCGCTCTGCCGAATCTGTCCAAAAACGGCGAAAAATACGGCCTTGTCTTTGGTCTGTGCTTTGCTGTCATCATGGTGGTGCTGATCCCCCTGATGATCATGGACAAGGGTCTGTTTATCTATTTCGGCGATTTCGTTTCTCAGCAGCTTATGTTCTATTACCACTCCAACGAGGTCGTACATAACGGCGGCCTGCTTGGATGGGACTGGGGTACTGACCTCGGCAGCAGCTTCATCGGCTCCTATGCCTTTTATCTGGTCGGCAGCCCGTTCTTCTGGCTGAGCTGCATTCTCCCGAAAAAGGCCGTTCTGTATGCCATCCCGTGGCTGCTCGCCCTGAAGCATGCGGTCGCCGGCGTGACATCCTACGCCTTTATCCGCCGCTTTGTGCAAAACAAGAACGCCGCTGTGATAGGCGCATTGCTCTACTCCTTCTCCGGCTTCCAGATCTACAACATCTTCTTCAATCATTTCCAGGATGTGACCGCCTTCTTCCCGCTGATGCTCATTGCGATGGAGGAATGCGTCAACAACAACCGCCGCGGCTGGTTTGCGGCATCTGTCGCACTCATGGGCATCATCAACTACTTCTTCTTCACCGGCCAGGTCGTGTTCCTGGTGCTCTATTTCTTTGTCCGTGTCAACTGCCGTGACTTCCGTGTGGATATGAAAAAGCTCGCAGCACTTGCAATGGAAGCCGTGATCGGCGTTGCCATCGCCGCAGTGATCCTGGCACCCGCAGCCATGGCGATCCTCGCCAACAGCCGTGTCAACCAGATGCTGTTCGGCAAGGACATGGTGCTCTACGGCGACAAGACCCGCATCGTCCGCATCATCCAGAGCTTCTTTGTGATTCCGGATGCGCCCTCCCGTCCGAACCTCTTCGACAGCGAGTGGGGCAAGTGGTCGTCCATCGGCGGCTATCTCCCGCTGTTCTCGATGGCCGGTGTCATCACCTTCATGAAGCACAAGAAGAATCACTGGGCAACACTGCTCATCTGGATCTGCATTCTCTGCGCCATGATCCCGTTCCTGAACAGTGCCTTCTATATGTTCAACGGTTCCTATTACGCAAGATGGTTCTACATGCCCATCCTCATCATGGCATTGATGACCTCCCAGGCACTCGACGACAAGAATATGAAGTGGCGCACAGGCGTGTTTGTGTCCGTCTATGCACTGGCGATCCTGCTTGTTATCTCCTTCCTCCCGACGAAGAACAACGGCAAGACCGAATACTTCAAGTTTGCCTCTAATTTCCCGTATTTCCTGATCGGCATGGGCGTAACGCTTCTGTGCTGGCTGGGGCTGTACTATCTCTACCAGCGCCGCAAGGCCGGCAAGCCGATCCTGCAGCGTGCCGTCTGGCTGACGACTGCTGCGAGCGTTGCCTGCACCATGACAATGGTCTACTTCGGCAAATACGTCGGCAGAGACGGCAAGGAATATTTCGAGAAGGGGCTTGACGGCATCGGCACCATCGGCATCAGCTATGAAAATGACGATGACGACTACTTCCGTCTCGATATTTCCAAAAACCGGGATAACTACCCGATGTTCTGGAGCTTGTCCTGCATGCGCTGCTTCCAGAGTGTCGTAGATCCTGCGATCATGGACTTTTACTCCAGCATCGGCATCACCCGTGACGTTGCCTCCCGCCCTGAAACAACAAGCTATACACTGCGCGGCCTTTTCTCTGTTAAGTATTATTTCGATGAGATCAAGGAAGGCATGAAGGAGCTCGACCTTCCCGGCTTTGTCTATGACCATGACGAGGTCGGCTATAAGGTCTACCGGAATGAGTACTTCCTCCCGATGGGCTTCACATACGATTATTATGCGCTGGACGAAGACATCACAGAGGAAAAGAACGAGGTCAAGGAGCGCATGCTCATCAAGGCGCTCGTCCTCAATGAGGAGCAGGCCGAGAAGTACAGTGACATTCTGACCGATTGTGCAGGCGACTATCCCGACACCAAGGACGAATATCTTGAGGAATGCGAGAAGCATCAGGCTGAGGCCTGCGAGGGCTTTGAGTACGACAGCCGGCATTTTGCCACAAAGATCACTCTCGAGGAACCGAAGCTGGTATTTTTCAGCGTTCCGTATGAGAGCGGCTGGACAGCGACAGTCAACGGCCAGCCGGTGGATATCGAAAGGGTGTCCTATGGCTTCATGGCGATCCGCTGCGAAGCAGGAGAGAACGCGATCCGGTTCGATTATGAGGTACCGGGTCTGCGCATGGGCTTCTTTATTACGCTCGGCGGCATTGCGCTGCTGGTGCTTTATCTCCTGTTCTCGAAGCCGCTGTTCTCTAAAAAATACGGCACCCAGACCCACAGCTACGGCTATGAGCCTGTCTCTGGTGTCCGTGCCGCAAAGGCCTATACAAGCTATCTGAGCAGCACTTTCCAGCCCAAGGCAGAGACATCGGAAGTGCCTGCAGAGGATCCCGGAAAGGAGGAAACAGATGCAGCATCTGAGTGAAAAACAGCTTGACAGCAAGCTCGTTTTTGACGGCCGGATCCTCCGTGTAGAGCTCGACACTGTCGAGCTGGAGGACGGCACCCAGGCTACCCGGGAGCTTGTAAGGCATCCCGGCGGCGTGGGCATCCTTGCCGTCACGGAGCAGGAGGAGATCCTGCTGGTCCGGCAGCTCCGCTATCCGTACCAGGAGGTGACCGCTGAGATCCCCGCCGGCAAGCTCGAATACGGCGAGGATCCCGAGACATGCGGCCGCCGTGAGCTGCTCGAGGAATGCGGCTGCACACCGGACAGCTTCACCTATCTTGGCAAGGTCTATCCCACGCCAGCCTACACCAACGAGGTGATCCGTATGTTCCTTGCAAAGGGTCTGCACTTTTCGGAGCAGTCCCTTGATGCAGACGAATTTCTCGATGTCGAGCGTGTGCCGTTTGAGGAAGCACTGCGCCGTGTCATGAACGATGAGATCCCGGACTCCAAGTCCCAGATCGCCATTCTCCGCTATGCTGCCCTGCGCAGCAAGCAGCCGTGAGGACAAAAAAAGAGGAACGGTTTCCCGTTCCTTTCTGAAAACAAAACAATCAGGCTTCCGCAGCCTGAGCAGCAGCCTCCTGTGCCTCTACTTCAATGAGTGCCAGGTGTTTCTGATAAGCATCCAGGATGCTCTCCTCAATCATCTTCCGGGCTTCCGGAAGGATCGGATGAACGATATCACGGAACACGCCGTTTTCATCCTTGCGGCTTGGCATTGCGATAAACAGCCGCTCATCTCCCTGCACGATCTTGATATCGTGAACTGCGAGCATGTGGTCAATGGTGATGGAAACGACCGCCCGAAGCCGTCCCTCTGTGATGATTTTTCGGATCTTGATGTCTGTGATTTCCATTAACTGTTCAACCTCCTTGTGCTTTCAGGAAAAGCGTCCATAAAGCCGTATATCTTTAGTATAAACGATATAAATGTAGATTACAAGAAGAAATTAGGTGTATTTTATGAACAATTCTATTCTCGAAGGAAAGAGACACATCCATTTTATCGGAATCGGCGGTTCCGGAATGTATCCGCTTGCGCAGATCCTGCATGCGAAGGGCTACCATCTGACCGGCTCTGACAACAACGAGACGGAGACTCTGCAGGCGATCCGCAATATGGGCATCGAGGTCAAGCCGCTCGGACAGCGTGCCGAGAACATTGAGGGAGCTGACCTGATCGTCCACACCTCTGCCATTATGGCGGATAATCCGGAGCTCATGGCCGCCAGGGCGTCCGGTGTTCCGGTGCTGGAGCGTGCCCAGCTCATGGGCATTGTTTCCACTTGGTACAGCAATGCGGTCTGTGTGACCGGCACTCACGGCAAGACCACCACGACATCCATGATCGTGCAGGAACTCTGTGAGGCGGGCATCGACATTTCTGCGCTTGTCGGCGGCAAACTCCCGATCATTCACGGCAGCGGCTGCGTGGGCGAGAGCGATATTTTCGTCTGCGAGTCCTGCGAATTCCAGGATCATTTCCTCCAGCTCTCACCGGATACGGCCGTGATCCTGAACATCGACGCCGATCATCTTGATTATTTCGGCACGCTCGAAAACATCATCAAGTCCTTCCACAAGTTCTGTACAATGGCATCGAGCGCTGTCATTTACAACGGCGATGACCCGAACACCCTCAAAGCCATTGAGGGCATCGAAGGCAAGGAACTTATCTCCTTCGGCTGCGGCGAGGGCAACACCTACCGTGCGGTAGAGATCGAGCATCTGTCCGGCTCCCGCACAGCATTTACCGTGCAGAAAAACGGCCAATCTCTGGGCAGAATTACGCTGCAGGTGCCGGGTGAGCACAATGTGCTCAATGCGCTTGCGGCAGTGGCAGCCGGCGAGCGCTGCGGCCTGACCTTTGACCAGATTGCCGTCGGCCTCGGGGCCTTCCGTGGTGCCGGCCGCCGCTTTGAGATCAAGGCGGAGATCAACGGCATTACCCTTGCCGATGATTATGCGCATCATCCGACCGAGCTGACAGCGACCCTGAAGGCTGCAAAGGCGATGGATTACAAGCGGGTGATCGCCGTATTCCAGCCGTTTACCTTCTCCCGCACGGTGCAGCATCTCGAAGAATTCCGTGATGCCCTTGAGATCGCAGACATTGCCGTCCTGACGGATATCATGGGTTCCCGTGAAAAGAATACCTACGGCATCTATACCCGGAATCTGGCGGAGATCATGCATAATGCCGTCTACTTCCCGGAGGATGAGACCGCCGAGTATACCGACGAGCGCAAGTATCAGAATTTCGAGGATGTCTGCAATTATGTCGTAACCAACGCACAGCCCGGCGATCTGATCCTGACGATGGGCTGCGGCGATATCAACAAGGTCAATAAAATGATCGTTGACAGACTGAGGGGAGTGAAGCAGGCATGAGCGAAAAGCGATCTGACGAAGTGCTTGCCTTCATCAAGGACTATATCCAGGCCGAAAAGGTAGCCCCCTCCGTTCGTGAGATCTGCGACGGCGTGGGCATCCGTTCCACGTCTACCGTACACCGCTATCTGCACCGCCTGGAAAATGAAGGCAGGATCCGCATGGTGACCGGCAAGAACCGTGCGATCGTCATTACTGACAGCAGCGAGGATGATCCGGAGGCACAGGGCATCCCGCTGGTGGGCACGGTGGCAGCCGGAATACCGATCACAGCCATCGAAAATGTCACGGACTACGTGGAATTCTATCCGGCAAAGACCTACGACGGCAAGCTCTTCGCCCTGCGCATCCGGGGCGAGAGCATGATCAACCTCGGCATCCTCGACGGGGATATCGTCATCGTCGAGCAGACGAATTATGCCGAAAACGGCGATGTTGTCGTTGCTCTGGTTGACCACAGCGAAGCGACTGTCAAGACCTTCTTCAAGGAGGACGGGCACTATCGTCTTCAGCCGGAAAATGACGAAATGGAGCCGATCATCGTGAACGAGGTCGAGATCCTCGGTAAGGTCGTCTCCCTGATCCGCTATTTCTGACAGAGCCACAGATAGAAAGGAGAATGCAGCATGATGAACAAAGTCAAGGTCGTCATCCTCGGCAAGGACTATACCCTCATGACCGAAGAGGCGCCGAATTATGTCTATAATCTGGCAAGAACGCTTGAAGCAGAGATCCGCGAAAAAATGGAAAAGGGCGGAGTATCGCCGTATAATGCGGCGATCATGACCGCACTTTCCGCCATGGACGATCTCCAGAAATCCCGCTCCCAGCTCGACGACATCGCCGACACAAGCAAGTCTTATGTGGACGATGCCGGCCGGATCCGCATCGAACGGGATGCCGCCCTCAAGGAGATCGAGGTGCTCAAGTCCAAGATCGCGCAGCTTGAGAATACCCTCAAGCTCCGGAAGCTCAAGGAAAGCCTTGATGCCTG
>CAMNDR010000040.1 GCA_946535685.1 uncultured Clostridia bacterium
ATCCTCCATATCGCCCTCTAATACGTTGTTTTCACGGATCTCGATGGTCGAGAAGCGATCCAGCGCATTCATCTCGGCCGCGGTCAGGACGACACCCCGCAGGCACCCTGCGGCACAGGCGAAGATCTCATGCGCTTCGGGCACGAGAAAGCCCGTGTGGACGATGTTCCAGGTGCCGCGGGCGGAGCAGGAGTACTCCAGTCCGGACTTGAAAGGCGCTGGAAACGGCGCTTTTCCGATGGGGAGCATGGCGCCGGCAGTGTCGGTCTCCCCGCCCATGCGCCTCAGCATGCGGGCTCCTTGCCGCAGGCGGCGAGCACCTGCCGGGCGAGGGTGCGGTATTCTGCGGCCATCTCGGAATCCGGGAAGGCTTCGAGGACGGTTTTGCCCAGTTCTTCGGCATCCTGCACGGTCTCGCTGCGGGAGAGGGTGCCGATGACGCGGCTCTGGATATCACTGCAGAGCTCGGCGACCTTTTCCTCCTCATGGCGGACATTGCGGCGGTTCAGGATGATGCCGCCGAGCTGTGCATAGCCTCTGTCCTTGAAATTCTGCACCGCCATTGCGATGTTGGCGGCGGCATAGATCGCCATATTTTCGCCGGATGTCACGATGAACACCTGGTCGGCATATCCGTCACGCATTGGCATCGAAAAGCCGCCGCAGACCACATCGCCGAGGACATCGTAGATGACCACATCGGGCTGGTATTTGTCATAAACGCCCTTGGCTGCGAGCTTTTCGAGGGCTGTGATGATGCCTCTGCCAGCGCAGCCCATGCCAGGGGTGGGGCCGCCTGCTTCGACACAGACCACACCGCCGAAGCCCGGACAGACCATGTCTTCGATCGTGAAATCGTCCTTTTTCCGGCGCACAAGATCAAGCACGGTCGTGAGCTTCACGCCCGGATGGAGAGCTGCGGTCGAATCTGCCTTCGGGTCGCATCCGATCTGCATGACCTTCAGACCCATTTCTGTCATGGCAGCGGCCATATTGGAGATCGTGGTCGATTTCCCGATGCCGCCTTTGCCGTAGATTGCGATTTTAAGCATATGTTTTTCTCCTTATATGGGTATTTCTTGTGTTCTCCAGAGCTCTCAGGAAGGGCTGCTCGCTCTCCCTGAACCCTCCTCGGCAGAACCTTGCGGCTTTGCACCTGCAGGTTTTATGCATCATGAACAGCATAGGTCGCCTTGACGCTGCAGCCGGGGAGACGGGCGAGCTTTTCGGTCAGAGCCGTGATCTCCGACTGCGGCGCATCGAGCGTGATGTTGATGATGTGTACGCCGGCACGCCGGTAGGGCAGTCCCATCCGGCCGACCAGATAATGACTGTAGGCGTGCAGGATCTCGTTGACCTGCATCGCCTGCGCATCATCCGGAAGGATCACTGAAACGGTCGCAATGCGGTTCACATCCGGCGGGATCTCGGCGGATTCCCCTGCCAGCTCCAGCGGCAGGATGCTCCGGTAAATGCGCTCGTCTGTCTCGATCTCACCGATAACTGTCCGCACCTCGAATGCCTCCCGGATATGCGCTTCGGTCACGATGCTGTGTGTCTCGCCGAACAGCGCATGGCCGCCCCGGTGCAGCAGCAGCGCCTTATTCGCACGGCGCAGCGCATGATCGGGGTAGTGGGTGTTGAAAATGGCCGTGATGCCCTCCTGCGTCAGGGCACTCATCGTCTCAAGGACAATGAGCTGGTTGCGGAAATCGAGGTTCGATTCCGGCTCGTCCAGCACGAGGATCTTCGGGTCGGCTGCCAGGGCTCTGGCAATGAGCACCATCTGCAGCTCGCCGCCGCTCATCTCTGCGCAGCTCTTTTCTGCAAGATGCGCAATGTGCAGGCGGTCAAGCAGGGCATGCACATGATCAAGATCCTTCTGCTTCGGCTGAGAAAATAGACCGATATGGGCATTTCTGCCAAGGAGCACCGTCTGCTCAGCACTCGCTGCGGAATTGAAATTCCTGGCCTGCGGGACATAGGCGATGGTCTTCCACAGCTCCCGTGCGGGAATGCTGCGGACGGAACGCCCATTGAGCAGGCTGTCGCCGGACTTCCAGTGCAGAAATCCCAGCATGCAACGCAGCATGGTCGTCTTTCCGGCACCGTTCGGGCCGAGGATGGCGATGAGATCGCCGGGCTCCGCCGTCAGGCTGACCTTGTCGAGCACCTGGCGGCTGCCATAGCCGAAGCTGCCCTCTCTGATCTCGAGTGTCATAGACGCCACCCCCCGCTTTTTCGCATCAGCACGATGAAAAACGGCGCTCCGATGATCGCCGTCAGCACCGAGATCGGGATCTCGGCGGCGGAGATCGTGCGGGCGAGCGTATCCACGATGACGAGGAACACGGCGCCGAGGCTCACGCACGCAGGGATCAGCGTGCGGTGGTCGTTGCCGAACGCCATCCGGCAGATGTGCGGGATGAGCAGGCCGACCCAGCCGACCTGGCCGCACATGGCAACGCTTGAAGCTGTCACGGCGGTGGCACAGAGGATCGTCACGGCGCGCAGCGCACGGATGTTGCTGCCGAGGGAGCGGGCTTCATCTTCGCCAAGCGGAAGGATATTGAGCTGCCAGCGCAGCAGAAAAAGCACGAGGATCCCGCCCAAAATGAACGGCGCACCCCATCTGAGCGGCTCAAAGCCGGCACCTGCAAGGCTGCCCATGAGCCAGTAGGTGATGGCGGGAAGCTGCGTTTCGGTGTCGGCGGTGAATTTTACCAGCGAAACGAGCGAGGAGAAGAGCGAGCCGATCATGATGCCGCCGAGAACGACGGAGCTGAGCCCTTTTCCCTTCCCTGCTGCGGAGAGCCATGTCAGCGTGACGGCGAGAATGCCGAAGGCAAAGGCGATGCCCTGCACGCCGAGGAGATTCATGCCGATCAGGAGCGCCAGCGCTGCACCGAAGGAGGTGCCCGATGCGACACCAAGCGTATCCGGTGTGGCGAGCGGATTGGCAAACAGGCTCTGGAATGCACAGCCGGCGACGGACAGCCCCGCACCGACCAGCATGGCGAGCAATACTCTCGGTACACGGATGCTCCAGATAACGATGGTCATCTGCTTGTCGGCTTCGGCACCGGTGAATTTTGCGGCGATCACGTCCCAGATCTCAGTCAGAGGGTACGAGATGCGGCCGATACACAGCGCTGCAAAGCCGACAATGACCGGCAGCAGAAGAAGCACAGCCGCCCAGACCGGGTGCAGTGCGCCGGCACGGTGCTGCTTCATGAGGCATCCGCTCCGGTGATGCGGGAGTAGGCTGCCTTCGCGGAAATGCCGTCAAGCCGCCCGATCCGGCCGGACATGGTGCTGATGATGTCCTGCGGGGCATCGACTGCCACGCTGATGATGCTGATGTTCCGCTCGTGATAGGGGATCCCCATACGGCCGATGATATACTGGCTGTATTCGTGCAGGATGGCATTGAGCGTGCCCACCTGGTCGGGATTCTCCACGATGATGCCGATGATGGCGACCCTTGTTTCCATTGGCTTCCTCCTGAAAAAAAGCGGCACTGCCCCCTGAAAAGACAGTACCGCTGTGATTTTTGATGCTTGCGGTATGCTTTCGCCAAAACTGCGTTCGGGCGTCAGGATACAGTATTGAGTATAGCACAAAATGCGGTTTTTGTCAATATTTTTTTACGGAAAATCAATTATGAACTAAATTTTAACAGAAAATTAAGGTAAAAAAAGAATTTTGGGCGATGTTACATGAATTTTAATCGTTTAACTGTGCAATGCGTACAAAAATTATATGCAAATTTCTAAAAACGATATACGTCCAAACGCTTGCATTCACAAAGCTTTCATGATATAATAATAATGTATATATCCGGGCTTACTATGGGGATTTTAGAAAGTCGGGTATGCACAAACAATATGAGAGAAGGGATAAGATATGAAAAAGCCAATCATGAAGCGAATACTGAGCGGCGTCTCAGCACTCGCCATGTCTGCGAGCTTCATGTTCCCAAGCGGGTTTACGTTGGGGACAGCGGCGGCGGGCAGCTATAATGTCGCAGTCAATGTTTTTGAACACGACAAGGAAACCGGAACGACAATCGGGTATGGCACTCCGTGCTATGTGCTTGTCACGCTGAAAGACAGTAAGGATGCCACGGTTGCATGGAATGTGCAGAGTGTCGACCTCTATAATTCTGCTCCAACGCTGAGTTTCACCAACTTCTATGCGTTTGGCGAGGACGGCAGTTCAACGAGTACCCCGCTGGTCTATTCCGAGCTGACAAACGCCGACTATTCAAAGGCAGTTGTCAATATGTATGTTGACACGCTCAACGGCGGTGAGAAGACGCTTTATTCCGATTTCCTGGATGCCGACGGGAACCGGAAGGAGGGCATTTCCAGAGACGTCCCCGGTTTTTCCTTTGACCGATCAACAGTCAACGAAACGGAGTTCGGCACGGACAATGCGCTTCTGGTTCTGTATAAAAACAGTTCCACCTATGATATTTCCGTCACGCTGGAGGACGATGTAACAGAAGCGGATAATCTGTATGTGGTAGCGGACGTAAAGCACGATGATCCCCAGAACACCTACCATGCCGAAAAGGTTGCCGGCAAGGCCGGTGACACGCTTGTGTTCCATGTACAGACGGAGGAGGGAGACGGCTCCTGGTTCAAGGGCGACGGTTCTCCGATTGATGAGCACATCAGCGGCAACGAGGCGGGCTTCACCGGCTACCTGATTCAAGGGAAGGGCGACGAAACTGTCCCCGACATGATCAAGCGTACCGATAATCTGAAGACCCGCTTTATACCGCAGGAGGACGGCACCGTCTTTAAGCTCACTGACCACGGCAAGACTGCGACCACCGCAGGCGGCAACACGACGGTTGTCAGCAACTTTACGCTGACTAAAATCAATGCTGTGGCACAGGCGAACTTCAAGTCCATACTCGGAAAGGCAGTCAACTTTGGTATCGTAGCCAATAGCTACAACCAGCAGGGACATGCAGAGACCAATATGGCTGCGAATTACTTCCAGAGCCACAACGCACTGGAACCCGACCTGATGGGCGAAGGCAACTACTGCGGCGATTTCTATGTCGCAAACTTCATTAACTTCGGCTTTGAGGGTACGCAGTTGTGGGAAGGTTCCGTTGACCCGACGGATAAGACAAAGTATAGCCTTGATAGCCACATGGAAGGCGACAAAAAGGTGTATACTCCCGTTCCGGACGGCCCCACTAATGCCGGCAAGATTCAGATCGGCAACTGCCTTGGCTCCACCACAAAGCTTTTTGTGGACAGCGAGGGCAGACTGGATGCTTATCAGGATAAGGACTATGTCAAGATTCAGATCATGAATCCTGAGGATATTACAAATAATGTAGTCAATCCGATGATCGACCACATCAAGAACCAGTCCGAAATGCTGAAGCAGCAGCCGAGCAACTTTGAACTTACTCTTGACAGCGACGGTTTTACGATTCTGGATACTCGCCACTATCCTGCTAATGCAACGATCTATGTTGATGCAGACAAGTATACGAGTGCAATCAGCAATGCAAGTAAGCTTCAGATGAAGGTCAACAAGGGTCAGACAATCGTCATGAACTTTGATGAGACCCCCAATATTACCCTGGATAAGTTTGACATCAGCTTCTACGAGAACGGTGAAGAAGTTCTGAAAACAGACAGCTCTCCGAAAACCGGCGCAGCCGGACGGGATCTGGAGCTGGTGACAAAGACTGTTATCTGGAACCTGAACTCCGTCAAGTATGCTGAGATCATCAAGACAGGCGGTACCTTTATCAACCCGAATGCGGACTCCATCATGGAGGTTCCGCAGACATCCTCCGGTTGGCTGGCAACCGCAGGCTATTTCTCCAACATCGGCTCCGAGTGGCATGCAATGTACTCTGAGATGGAGTCGCTGAAGGCAGAGCAGTCCTACACCATCGACCTGAACAAGATCGACAGCAACCAGAAGGATCTGAAAGGTGCCGTACTTGGCCTGTATCCGATCAAGGAGGGCGTTGTCAGCGATGCTCCTTCTGTGACGATCACAAGCTCCGGCAGCAATCCCGACAAGATGCCGGTTACCCCTGGCCGCTACATGATTAAGGAAGTCGCAGCTCCTGCCGGTTATGAGAGGGACGACACCACAGCGTTCTACATTGAGGTAAGCGAGAACGAGGACGGAACCGTGACCATCAGCACCTATGCAGATGACAAGTTTGATCCTGTACTCACTTCCGAGACGTATTCCCCATACGCTCTCGGCGAAAACGCCTATGAGGATGCCATGGGTAACACCTATACATTTAAAAAGGTATCCAATCTTTCTGACCCGGATCCCAACAGCAATGTGGAGATCTATGTCAATGGTAAAAAACTCACCGACGAAAATGAGATCGGGAATTTTACCTTTGATCGCGTAGCGGGCAGTGAAAGAACCATTATCACGAAGGGGCCTGAGGAACTCACTCCTGCAAGAGGCGGTTATCTGATCGAAGGTACGCCGTTCGATCTCACAATCGAAGATGGGAAAGTTACCAAGGCTGAGGCCATTGCTACTTCTGACTTCAAGATCACAAGTGCCGGTGGATACAATCAGAATCTGAATTTCAACGGCAAGCACTACGAATTCACTGTTACAGAATTCGGCGGCTACGGCGGACCCATAACCGGCACAGCGGATATTCCTCCGCTTGGCAAGGTGACTGTGAAGTACACCCCTAATTATGGTTCTAACACCACCAATTCTGTTTCGCTGAATAACCTGGCTCCCTATCAGGTAAAGACCGTTCCGGATTATGTGGTGACCCACAACGGAGAGGAACTGCTCGCACAGATTGACCTGAGCAGCAGCCTCGACAGCAGTTTCACCTTTAAAAACAGCTACGCATTCACGATCAACAAGGTTCAGGAAAACGGTACGACGCCGTTGACCAATGCCACCATTGCACTGACCAAGGAAACCTACACTGTCAGTGAGGGGACGCTGAACCTGAACGAAAACACTCCGATTCCGTCGGACGGCTCCGAGGCTGTGAGCGTGGAAGGCTGGAACTGGGATTCCACCAAATCCACCTTTTCTTTCAATGAAAGAGTGCTGCAAAGACATTTCAATTCTGACGGCTCCACGGATACGCTCAATGTATTCCGGCTGATCGAGACCGCAACTCCGACCGGCTATAATACACCTGAGACGGATACGATCATTGCAGTCGTGAGAAAATCCAGCGGATGGGGCCCCTGGGCAACAAACACTTATTCGTATTACTACACCACCGTGCCGCACGGCATGGAACTGACCAAGGCTCTGTTTGATAGTAACAGCGATGGCGGCATCGCTGAAGGCTGGACACAGATTGACACAAGCACAGCCGATGGCAGAACCATCAACATCATCAACGAGAAGAAGCAGACAGAGCTTTCCATCTCCAAGAAGGATATGGGCGGCAAAGACATCACAACGGGCAGTGCAACTTACACACTGACTGCTCCGGAAGGTGTATC
>CAMNDR010000041.1 GCA_946535685.1 uncultured Clostridia bacterium
TTTCAAGCTGCAGCCGGAGATGGGCTGTCTCCCGGAACTGCTGCAGGACGGTATAATGCGTCACGGCGGGCTTGGAATTACGGTCGGGCACGCACATTTTCTTCCGGTCCACCGGATGCCTGCCGATGGGCGCATCAATGGTGCCGGTCTCCTCCCGGAAACGGCCGACGGCGATCGCCTCATATTCCCTCGTGAAGGAATGCGCCTTGATCTGGGCAGCAAGCCCCTGGTGGGCGGTGTCATTCTTGGCTACGATCAGCAGGCCGGAGGTATTCTTGTCGATCCGGTGGACGATGCCCGGCCGGATGATGCCGTTGATGCCGGACAGGCTCCCCTTGCAGTGGAACATCAGCGCATTGACGAGCGTTTCGTCATAATTCCCCGCAGCCGGATGCACCACCATGCCCTTGGGCTTGTTCACGACCAGCAGATCCTCGTCCTCATAGACAATGTCGAGGGGGATATCCTGCGGGATGATCTCGATCTCCTCCGGCGGCGGCACCTCGATCACGATGGAAGCGCCTGCCTTCGGGCGGCAGTTCTTGGGCACAGTCTTCCCGTCCACGAGCACATGCCCGGAGGCGATCAGCCCCTGCACGGCGCAGCGTGTCAGGTCAAGCTCCTGCGAAGCTGCCCATTTATCGAGCCTTGTGCCCTCAGCTTCCGCCGGGAAGATCAGCTCATGCCTCGTCATCGGGTGCCTCCTGCGGTGCGTCTGTCTGCGGCGGTTCTCCGGCAGCAGGCTTCTTTTTGTCCATGAAGAACAGGATATAGACAAACAGCAGCGCGGTGCCGACTGTCACGAAGCAGTCCGCAAAATTGAATACGGCGAAGTTGAAAAGCTGCAGATCGAGGTAATCCACCACCGCGCCGCCGTGAAAAATGCGGTCGATCATGTTCCCGATGCCGCCGCCGATGATCATGGTCAGGCTCCAGAACAGCAGCGGTCTGCCTTTCAGCGCATACTTAATGAGCAGGAAGATGCAGACAGCCGTGGCGATGCCTGTCACCATCAGCAGCAGCACCCGCTGGCCGGAAAAGCTCGAAAATGCCGAGCCGGTGTTCTCGATGTATCTCAGATGCATGATGTCGAGGCTGCCGATCTGCAAAAACGGCCGTTCCTCGTAGAGCTGGAAATTTGCCGTGATCCATGCTTTGATGAGCTGGTCGATGCCGGCGATGGCAAGGATGCAGATGCATGCGATGATGAGCATGGTTTCTCCTTTCAGAAAGAATGCGGCTCACCGTCCCGCCGGACGGCAAGCCGCCGTAAGCATACTTTTTAAAGAAGCACTGATTCAAATGCTTATGCAGCACTTCCTTAGCCGATCACTTCAGCACAGCGCTTGCAGAGGGTCGGATGCAGTGCGATCTTGCCGACCTCCTCGGAATAGCACCAGCAGCGCTCGCACTTCTGGCCGGGCGCCTTCTCGATGGCAACATCATAGCCGGTCTCGCTGGTCACATCACCGACTGCAATCTCAAAGGCGGAGACGATGCACACATCCTTGAGCTCGGTGAAGCTGCGCAGGCGCTCTGCGGTCTGCTCGTCCGCAACGGTCAGAACGACCTTGGCATCGAGCGGCTTGCCGATGAGCTTCTCATTGCGCTTCTCCTCCAGCGCCTTGTTGACAGCCTCACGGATGGCGTAGATCTCGTCCCACTTGGCCGTGAAGGCAGCATCACCGGTCACGCCGGTCTTGGCGTTGAACTGGTTCAGGAACACGCTTCTTGCGTCATCGCCGGACTTGTGCGGCAGATTCTGCCAGATCTCCTCGCCGGTAAAGCTCAGGATGGGCGCTACCATGCGGGTGATGCTGTCGAGGATGCGATACATGGCGGTCTGTGCAGCACGGCGGGTCGGTGCATCGACCTTCTCGCAGTAGAGTCTGTCCTTGACGATGTCGAGGTAGAAGCTGGAGAGGTCTACCGTGCAGAAATTGTGGATCGCCTTGAAGACGATGTGGAAATCATACGCAGCATAGCCCTCGTTGACCTTGTCGGTCAGCGCGTCCAGGCGCATGAGGATCCACTTGTCCAGTTCCTCCAGCTTGTCAAGGGATACGCTGTCACGCTCCGGATCAAAGACGGTCTCACCGTCGCTGAAATTGCCGAGGATGAACTTGGCTGTGTTGCGGATCTTGCGGTACTGGTCGGAGAGCTGGCTCAGGATGTCCTTGGAAATGCGGATATCGCTGTGATAATCGGAGGAAGCCACCCACAGACGGAGGATATCGCCGCCGTACTGCTCAATGATCTCCTCAGGAGCGATGCCATTGCCGAGGGACTTGTGCATGGCCTTGCCTTCGCCGTCAACGACCCAGCCGTGGGTGCAGACAGCCTTGTAGGGAGCCGTGCCCTTGTACACAACAGAGGTCAGCAGCGAGGACTGGAACCAGCCTCTGTACTGGTCAGCACCTTCAAGATAGAGGTCAGCCGGCCAGGACAGCTCGTCATAATTGTCGAGCACTGCCGTATGAGAAACGCCGGAATCAAACCAGACGTCCATGATGTCATATTCCTTGGTGAATTCCGTGCAGCCGCATTCGCACTTGGTATCTGCCGGGATGAGCTCGCTCACGTCCTTTGTCCACCATGCATCGGAGCCCTCCTTGCGGAAGACATCGGCAATGCTCTTGATGGTCTCGTCAGAAACGATGGCCTTATGGCAATCCTTGCAGTAAACGACCGGGATCGGAACGCCCCAGGTTCTCTGGCGGGAAATGCACCAGTCGCTGCGGTCACGCACCATGCCCTTGATTCTGTCCTCGCCCCATGCCGGGATCCACTGAACATCCTCGATCGCCTTGATGGCAGCATCCTTGAAGCCGTTGATGGAGCAGAACCACTGCTCGGTCGCACGGTAGATGATCGGGGAATGGCAGCGCCAGCAGTGCGGATACTGGTGGACGATGTTCTGCATTGCGAGCATTGCGCCCTCTTCGACCAGGCGCTCTGCGATCTTCTTGTTGGCCTCGTCGGTGTTCAGGCCTTCAAATTCGCCTGCCTCTGCCGTCTGGTAGCCCTTGGAATCCACGCAGACGATGATGCCGATGTCGTCATAATTCTTGCAGACCTCAAAGTCCTCCACGCCGTAGCCGGGAGCGGTGTGCACGCAGCCGGTACCGCTTTCGAGCGTGACATGGTCGCCGACGATGATCGGGGACGGTCTGTCATACAGCGGATGCTTCGTCTTCATGCCCTCCAGCTCTGCGCCGGTGAAGATGTGGTCGGTGGTATAATCCTTGATGCCGGCAGTTTCCATCACGCCCTTGACGAGCTCATCGGCCATGACGTAGTACTCATCGCCGACCTGCACGAGGGTATAATTGTACTCCGGCCCGAGGCAGATCGCCAGGTTGCCCGGGATCGTCCAGGTCGTGGTCGTCCAGATCACGAAGAACACCTTGTTCAGATCAAGACCCAGCTTGGTGAACATGCCCTTGTCATCCGTGACACGGAACTTGACATAGATGGAGCGGCAGGGGTCGTTCTCGTACTCGATCTCCGCCTCAGCGAGCGCGGTATTGCAGTCCGGGCACCAGTACACGGGCTTTAAGCCCTTGTAGAGGTAGCCGTCCTTCATCATCTTGCCGAACACCTCGATCTGACGGGCTTCATACTCCGGACGCAGCGTCAGATAGGGATGGTCGTAGTCACCGATGGAACCCAGACGCTTGAACTGCTGCTTCTGGTGCTCCACATGCGTCAGTGCAAATTCCTTGCATGCCTTACGCAGCTCAACAGGCGAAATAGCGCCGTTCTCCACGCCCATTTCCTTGAGTGCCTTGAGCTCGATCGGCAGTCCGTGGGTATCCCAGCCGGGCACATAGGGCGCATAATAGCCGGTCATATTCTTCTGCTTGACGATGAAATCCTTCAGCACCTTATTGAGTGCTGTACCGATGTGGATGGTGCCGTTCGCATAGGGCGGGCCGTCGTGGAACATGAACGAGGGCTTGCCTGCGTTCTTCTGCATCATCAGATCATAGAGACGCTCGGTCTCCCACTTTGCCAGGATATCCGGTTCCCGCTTGGGCAGATTGCCCCGCATCGGGAAATCGGTCTGCGGCATGTTCATGGTATTCTTGAAATCCTGTGCCATGGGTGGTGTTTCCCCTTTCCGAAATTGGTGTCAGCGCACGGCAGTCCGTGCGAAAAACGCACCCCGGGATCCTCCGGGGCAGCGTCTGGTTTACTTGCTGAGGTCTGTCGGCTCCTTGTCGATGTCGCCGAAGCGTGCATCATAGGAGCTTGCAGTGCCGTCCTCCTGGACAGCCGGTGCGGGCGGATTCGGGAGAGCCGGCTCTGCAGCAGCCGGGAACGCATCGTCCTCCTCCGGCAGGGCAGAGATCATCTCCAGATGACCCTTGTACATATCAAACAGGCTGCGCTTGAACTCTGCGACCAGTCTTCTTGCCTCTGCGAGGGCATCCTGCTCTCTGGTGATCTCGGCATGGTTGCGCTCAAGCAGCTCCTCGTGCTGACGGGTGGTCTCGTCGATCAGGGCAGCGGCCTCTTCCTTGGCCTTGCTGATGATCTGTTCAGCCTTCTCATTGGCCTCAGCCACGATGCGGCGGCCTTCCTTCTGTGCGCCGAGCAGCGCATCCTTGATGGCCTCCTCATCCTTCATGTACTCACGTACCTTCTCAGCGAGAACGGTGATCTTGTGGTTGGAGTCCTCACGCTCATTCTCATATTCCTGGAGCGAAGCCTCGATCTGACCGAGGAACTCATCAATATCCTCCGGGCGATAGCCCCAGGATGCCTTCTCGAACCGTTTCTCTCTGATATCTTTTGCTGTCAACATGTTCCTTTCACCTCTTATAATTATTTTAAAACATTACAAGTATTGCTCTATGGTAATATGCAGGCGGCCTTTCTTCGTCACGGCGCCGATCTCTCTGACGGCGAATTTGCCGTGTCCCCGCACGGAGAACACATCCCCCGCCGCAAGGAGCTTTGACGGTTCAGTACATTCGAGATAATTCAGGCTCACAAGTCCCGCATGGATCATCTCGAGGCACTGACCCCGTCCCCGGTTGAGCGCAGTCCGGAGCACCGCATCGAGTCTCGGCGTGGAGACCGTGCCGGTGATCTCTCTGGTTTCCTGCGCAAAATCGCCGGAAAACGGCTCAGCATCCGTCACCTTCACGCCGACCCTGCCGATCTTCGTCAGGCTCATCCCCACCGAAGCTGCCGCACCCGTGACAAAGCACTGCACACGTCCGGGCTTCACGAGGATATCCCCCACAGTGTCCCGCTGCACCTGCTGTGCCATGAGACTGCCAAGGACATCCCTGTGCGTCAGCGGGAACGCCTCCGGAAAGGTGAACGTCAGGCAGGTGATCGGGTATTCGTCATCCTCCGGCGGCATGTCCTCCGGATGGATGCAGAGAATGCCCCGCTGTGCATCGGGATAGCCGCCGAAAAACCGGTAGCACCCCTCACGCAGCTCTGCCCTGACGAGCGTATACTGCCGCATATCGAGAAATGCCGTAAAGCTGCGCCATGCACCCCGCCGCACCATGTCCTGTACATGGGCGATCAGGATGCGGTCAGCCTCCTGCTGCTGCACGGGGTCAGATGATCACGCCGTTGTTCTCCAGCTCTGCAGCCAGATCGTCGCCGATGAAGCCGACGTTATACGGAGTGATGATATAGGTCAGGTTTGCAACGGGCTTCAGGCTGCCGCTGATGGCATAGGATACGCCGACGAGGAAGTCGATGATGCGGCGTCTGTTCTCCGGAGAAGCTGTCTCCAGGTTCAGCACAACGGTCTTGCGTGCGATCAGATGATCGGCAATGGCCTTGGCATCGGTGAAGACCTCCGGCTTTACGAGAACGACCTGGAGCTGTGCAGTTGCCTGAATGTTCACAATATTGGAGCCGGGCTCTCTCTGGGGTTCCATTTCCTCGATCCCATGGTGCGGTGCTGCCGCCATATCAGGGCTCGGTGCAGAGGAACCGCTTTCCGGCATATCCGAGGGGAAGAAGAACTCCTTCACATTCTTGAAAATTTCCATGGTTTTCTCCTATTCTCCGCATGGTCAGTCGTTTTGGGATTTGAGGGGTGCATGCGGACACCCGGGATTTGCAATTTATCGGTAAGTTCTCGCACCGAACAGTGCGGAACCAACTCTCACAAGATTCGAGCCGAAGCGGATCGCATCGGCATAATCATCCGACATGCCCATCGACAGGATGCGCATATCCGCACCGGGGATCTCCCGTGTTTTCAGGAACAGCTCCTGCATCGCCTCAAGATACCGGGTATCCGTCGTCGGCGGGGGAATGGTCATCAGGCCGCAGACATGCACATGTCCGAGCGCCCCGATCTGTTCAAGGAGTGCCGGGATCTCGGCGGGTGCAGCGCCGCTCTTGGTCTCCTCGCCGCCGATATTGACTTCGAGGAGGATCTCCTGTGTCAGATCATGCTTGGCTGCCTGTTTCTCGATCTCCTGTGCAAGGGACATGCGATCGACTGAATGGATCAGCCGGATCTGTCCGATCAGGTACTTGACCTTGTTCGCCTGCAGCGCTCCGATGAAATCCACCGGCACGCCCGGACGATAGGCATCCTTCTTGGACTGCCACTCCTGTACACGGTTTTCACCGAGGAGCGAGATACCGCAGTCGATCGCCGCATTGACAAGCACCGGATCCACCGTCTTGGTCACCGCCATGAAGGCGATGTCCTCCGGACTGCGTCCGCTTTTCACTGCCGCCTCGGCGATATTGTCCCGTATGCGTGCATAATTCTCACACACGGTCTGCAGCTTACTGTCCATCTGCATCAATTCCTTTCCTGATGATGGAATCATAAAGCATCAGATAATCCTTGTCGTTTGTCTGCGCAGAGATCACATAATCTGCGCCCTCATAGATCACGTCGAGCTTGCGGAATTCCGGCTGCTCGCCGTCAAGGATGTATACGCCCCGGTAGGCATTGCTGACCTTTTTTGTCTCGCCGGTATCGGGATCCGTGACCTCCTCGGTCAGCGTTTTAAAGTGCAGCGCACTCCTGGGCACCATGATGCCCTGGTACTCTCCACGGATAATATCCACATTCTCCGTGCGGTGCTGCACCAGATCATACGTCATATTCTCACAGGTAATGGCAATGACCGTCTGCTGTGCGCCCGCATCGCTGTTGAGCATGGTCACCTCACCGGAGACGGTTTCGGATGTCGAGGCAAATTTCAGTGTCACACGGTCGCCGAGCTGATAGCGCTTCTCGGAATTATCCACCACAGCCGCCAGCGCCCACTGGTACGAATCGATCAGCTTGCCGATCGCCTTGGGATCGGCATCGGTGCGGTCCCGCAC
>CAMNDR010000042.1 GCA_946535685.1 uncultured Clostridia bacterium
TGGCAGCTTCGTGCTTTTCGGCTTCGAGATCAACTCGAACTTCATGGCCGTCATCCTGACGATCATCGGTTACTCCATCAACAACACGATCGTTGTTTACGACCGTATCCGTGAGAACCAGGGCATCATGTCCAAGAAGGACTCCATCGCAGATCTGGTCAATGCATCCGCAAGCCAGACCCTGCGCCGTTCCATCCGGACATCTGTCACCACGCTGTCTACGATGATCATCATCTCCGTGGTCGCTTATATCTTCCACGTCAACAGCATCCTGAGCTTCTCCGTACCGATGGCATTCGGTCTGCTGGCCGGTACCTTCTCCTCCCAGTGCATTGCACCGACCCTGTGGGTATGGTGGAATGAGCGCAGAGGCAACAAGACCGTCGGCGACTGCGCCAAGTCCTGAGCTTACAAAAAAGAGAGAGGTTCGCCTCTCTCTTTTTTCAACTGAAAGGAGTCATCTATGTTCCGAGATCTGGCAAGAAAAAAGCAGCAGCTCTCCGATGCCGAATGCATCACGCTGCTGAAATCGACAAAGCGGGGTATCCTATCCGTGCTAGGGGATGACGGCTACCCTTACGGCGTGCCGCATAACCACTTCTACAATGAAGCTGACGGGCGGCTGTATTTTCACAGCGGCATGCACGGCCACAAGATCGACGCCATCCGTGCCTGCAGCAAGGCATCCTACTGCGTGATGGACGAGGGCACGCCGGAGGAAAACGGCTGGGCGCTGAACTTCCGGAGCGTGATCGTCTTCGGGCGGATCGAGATCGTGGAGGATCACGAACGGGCGATCGAGCTTTGCCGGCAGCTCAGCTATCAGTTCACGCACGATGAAGACTACATCGCCCATGAGATCCGGAGCGCAGGCCCGAGGACACTGGTCTTCGCTTTGGTGCCGGAGCATATCACGGGCAAGCGGGTGAATGAGAAATAACGCAAAACAGAGCAGAGGGATGCTGTCCCTCTGCTCTGCTTGTCGATAAAGTCCTTTTCTGGTGCTGACGCACCGGGGAGCGCCCCACCTCCAACCAATGCTAACAACTTTGGCATTTTGTCGGCTTGCGCCGACTTAGGAGGGGCTACTCGCCCCTCCTAAACCACCCTCGGCAGGACTATGCAGCCCTGCACCCGCAGATTTGGGTTCTGCTAAGTTGTTGGCATTGCACCCCCAACCCCCTCCCCATCGGGGAGGGGGCTTTTCTTTCGCAGGGGCTTCGCCCCTGGACGCCCGCCGCAGTGAGCGAAATCCTCAATGCCTGAAACCGCCCCTCTGCTGCAAATGCACCGGTGATGTCACCTCAATTCCCGCAGGGTGATCTGACAAGGGTCTGTGATGGCCTTATCCACAGCAACCAGCACGGCATATCTGCCCTCGACCGGTTGCCCGTTGAGGTCATGATGGTTCATGATGATCTGCACGGTGCCATCCTCCTGCGGCAGGATCTTCCGGATCTGCTGGCAGGTGTTGTGGTTCGGCTCACGGGTGCAGAACGCCGCAAGATGGTGCTGTGCAAAGAATTCCGCCGGATAGGCCGCCAGGATCTCCTCCAGCACCTTTGCTGAATCACGTCTGACAAGACAGTCGGTGGTGTTGATCTGGTACGGCCGTTCTGCAATCTCCGTGAAGTAGGTCTCAAGCTCCTCCGGCGAGGTGATGAGATCCGTGCGTGCATGATCCTGCGACAGGCCTTCACAGTAGCCGACGGTGACACGCATCACCGTGCCGGCCTTCTCATACAGATACGACCGGAAATCATGTGACACAAGGGGCTGCGCACCGCACTGCGCTGCATACTGCAGTACAAGTGCCGCATCGCTGGCATTGCAGGATCCGTCACCGTCTGCATCCGCAAAGGGCAGCCGCACCTGGTAGGCCTGTGCAAGATCGTCCACATCCGCACCGGCACCCATGAGCGCCGCGATCTGCAGGATCGCAGCCGCATCACTGGCATTGACGCTGCCGTCGTCGTTGATGTCGCCCAGATCCGGCAGTATGTCCTCTGCCACGAACGGCACTTCCATTCTCAGACAGTCCGGAAATACCAGATACCGGTTTCCCCCGGCGGATGCGAAGGCCAGGACGGGTTCTCCATTGCATACCGTGCGGTAATCTGCATATGCCTCATCCGTCAGGGCGTTGCCGAGCTTCGTAACAGTCTCATCGCCGGCATATTGCCCCATGGAATCAAAACGGAAGTATTCTGTCCAGGGAGTATTGTCGTTCGCATAGCTGCTCCAGCCGGTGTATTCGAGCACATCGCCGTACTTCGCCTCAAAGATGATGCTTGTGAACAGCGGATCGTTCCGTGCAGTGGTACACCATACCGTCGGGAGATACTGCCCGCCGTAGTCAAATGCCCTGTCCGACGGCAGCACACCGTCCTCCGGGAGGCGGAGCATGGACAGAACCGTGGATTCCGGCTCCTGGTTGTAGGCTCGCCGGGTGAGCTTGTTCAGGACGATAAACCGCTCCTTCCGGGGCACTGCGATGGTCACGGTTCTGACCTGCTCCAGCGCCGCTGCAGCTTTGATCTCTTCTTTGGTGAGACTGCACCGGAATGTGGGGCTGTATTTCCAGATCATCCCGATGCCTTCCGGCGGCACGCCGATCGCATCGCAGATCGCCCGTGCATCGGCTTCATACAGCGACGCCGTCACAGCGAGCTTCTTTTCCGCCCACGGCGCATCGCCGTCTGTATGGGCGGTCAGCCAGTCAATGTAATCGCTTTGATAGGAGCGGTAGCTCACCGTCACATAAAACGGCTCGCTGCCGGTCTCCATCGCATCCCGGAGTGCATCGCTGATCTTCTCCTCCGGCGTGCGGGGTGCTTCCGCTGCATAGGGTTCCGGCTTGTCCTGCTCCGGCCAGTAATTCTCCGGCGACACGCTCTCCTGCTCCATGACATCGACCGAGAACTCCATGCGAGCAAATGCGATCGTGTCGTTCAGATATTCCCCGTCCTCCGTCAGGATAAAACTGCCGAGCACTGCGCCGAAGTACGCTGTCCCCATCCCCGCGGAGGGCGATACCTTGCAGGTAAACCGCAGCGGGATGTATTTCTGGAATGTGCCCTGCCAGTCATCCCAGCCGTCCCAGCTCACATTGCCCTGCGCACCGGGGTTGATCTTCCGGATCGGGTGATCGGGATTGTTGACCACGACGGCTTGTATGGAAAACTCGCTGCCCGGCAGCACACTGGTCGGCGGACTGACCGCATCCGGTGATGAGCCGGGCGGCGGATCCTTCACATAGACATCATAATAGATATAATCATCAGCAGTTTCCGGCGCAGATTCTGCAATTGTCCCGTCTTCCGCAATGACGGGAAACACTGGAACGACACCGAGAAGCATGACAACGCCTGTCAGAAATGCGATCGTTTTGTTCATAGGATGATCCCCCTTTCCGGAACGGTATGTGCCTTACTGCAGGGCTGAGAGCGTCGCATAGCGGTTGCCTGCGCCCAGCTCTGCGGCATAGATCAGCAGGAGCGATGCATCCGAGGCATTCACGGTGCCGTCCCCGTTGACATCCGCTGCAAGGTTCTGGGCTTCGGTCAGGGCGGAATCTCCGCCGGCGCCGGTTCTGGCAGCTTCGATCAGCATGACCGCCGCATCCGAGGCATTCAGGACACCGTCCTCATTCGGGTCGCCTTTCAGGGAATAGCCGCTTTCGCCCGTCGGAACCGGATGCTCAATCCTGTACCGGCCGTTGTCATCCCGGCGGATATGATCCTGGGCAAATTCCGAATGTATCAGCGTGAGCTCCAGACGATACACATCCAGCACGCTCCGGAAGACCGGAATGTCCGTGGTGCCGAGATGCTCCAGCTCATCAAACCGGAACCGGATCGTGCCGACATAATTTGCGCCCTGCGGCCGCACCACATGACAGCCAAGATCACGGTACGAAGTATAGCCGCCGCCGTCCGGGTATTCTACCTGTTCCAGAATGACTTCATTGTCAAGATGCCATGCATCCGGGAAGCCGAAATAGGACTGCTGCTCTGCCAGTGCTGCGGCTTCGTTGTCCCCCAGCGGCGCATCCTCCGGCACCCAGTAGACCAGCTCAGGCTCCGCCCAGGCAGTGTGATCGACCTGCCATCTCATGGTATTATAGAACGGGAGCGCCTTCTCCGGCGGGAGCTGGAATTTGACATCGTCCGCATAAGCCGAACCGATCCCGCAGGTCTCGGTAAATTCCCTGTAGACGCTGTAATCATCGAGGTTCCAGTAATATTCCCAGTTCTTCTCCGGGGTACGGATGACCTTCTGCAAGGTGCTGCGCTCCAAGGCCTGGAGATCCATCTCGCCCGGCAGCGTATAGCCCGAGATCACAACGGAGTGCTCCTGCTGCAGCCCTTCTGCAAAGGCGATCGCCTTCCGGGCATCGCCGCCCTTGTCCTCGCCGGAAAATGCCACGGCAGCAGGGTCGATCTTCGCATCCATGTACCACCGGCCGTTTTCCTCGTGCAGATTCTGCTCCTGCAAGCCCTCGAAATCCTCCTCCCGGATCCACTCCGGGTGGGAGATCTCCAGACGGAGCTCGCCGGTGTACCAGTCGATCACGCTCCACTGCTTTGTCTCCACGAGATAGCAGTCCGCATCCTCCGGGAGCGCTGCAATGGCCTTGGGCAAAGCAGCACAGTCCCTGACCTGCACTTCGAGCACCTGCGTGCCGTCCGGCAGATCGGCATAGCGGGCGGTTTCCGCATCCGCATGGCTGACGGTAAGATACTGGTGGGAAACATAGCCCGGAACGGCTTCGATCTGTGCTTCTGTGAGGGCAGTTTCACCGGGGACGATGCCAAGGCACGGCGCATAGGCATAGCGGCAGTCCTGCAGCGTATCGCCCCAGACTTCATAGCCGGTCTGCACGGCGCTCAGGTCGTTCTTGTCGAGGTCATATTGCTTTACGGTCTGCAGATAGGGCGCAGGTGTGTCATAGTTACCAAGCTCAGCCGCAAGCGCCTGCTCATGGCGGATGACATCCCGGAAGGCGGTGCCCAGCACCTTGTCGGCCTTGCCGTAGTTGAGGAAGCCGTCTCCTGTACACTGGTAAAACGGCGGGTAGCTTTCCAGTACCATATACTCTGACAGATAGAGCAGGTCTCCGACCTCGCCCCGCTGCCCCTCCGGCAGATCCGTCCAGCAAAACAGCCAGCCCCGGTTGTCATACTTGGCGCCAAGGCGCACGGCGGTATAGTCGGTGGTGCCGTTCTCCTCCGGGAAAATGCCGGTGATGAGGAAATTGGCCTTGCATCCGGGCTTTGTGATGGTGATCGTGCCGTTCTCTGCCGTAAAATCGGCGGTCGTGACGGAAAACGGCTCTGCCGCAGCCGCTGCGGGAAGTGCCGGCATGGCAGTGCTGAGCATGGTGATTCCTGTCAGAAATGCGATCGTTTTGTTCATAAGATAACCCCCTTTTCATTTGATAGAACTGGCTTGTTTATACTTCGATCCGTTCCCCGTCGGGGTTCTGGATCAGATTTTTCATGATGTACTCCATCGTATTCATATCCCCGATTCCGTCAGATCGGAGTGTGAAGGAGTAGTACCCGTCGTCCCAGAGCAGCAGCTCGGGGCCGCTGTAGACGGCAATGGCCGGAACGCCATATCCGTACAGAATGTCATAATTCTCCGTCCGCAGATACGCTGTAAAGCTCGTGCGGCGGTGCTGCCAGAGTTTGAAGCTGCGGCCGGCATATGTCACATCAAAGACCGGCTCTTCTTCCTCCAGCGAGAAATCATGGGAGCTGCTGCGGGTGATGGTGATGTCGTCGTCCATGCTCTCATACCGCAGATAGCCCTCCGGGGACGGTGCCACGCCGTCCATCCACACCAGGCAGCTCAGATCCCACGAGCCTGCATCGGGCTTGCTGATCCGGAAGCCGCTGTATTCGGTCGGGTACACCGGCGGCAGATCGGGGGGAGGCGAATCGGCATCGGCAGGCGGTTCTGTCGGCTCGTCTGTCGGCTCAGGCACGATCACTTCCTCTGCTTCCGTAACTGACTGAGGCTGCTCTTTCTCCTCCTTCGTCACAGGGCTGTACGGTTCCGTGGCTTGCTCCGTCGGGGCATCCGTGGAGATCGTGCGCTCTGTCGGCATCACGGGCTGCGGTGCTCTTGTCGGCTCCGCAGGATCGGTCGGGTCAGGCACTTGGGTCGGCGGTTCGGTCGGCGCTGGCGCTCCGGTTGGTGCTTCGGTCGGGTCAGGCGCCTGGGTGGGTGCATCGGTATCCGGCAGGATGAGTGCCTCCAGGCTCTCTGTTTCTGCAGAAGCGCCGGTGGATGCTTCATCCGTTGCCGCAACCGAAGCGAACTGCGTGGGGTTCTCCGGCGGGATGGGCGTGATGCGCTGCTGCCTTGCCCAGATGCCGCCCGCAAGGCCGAGCGTGACGAGCAGACAGGCTGCCGCCATCATGCTGCGGAAGCCCGCACGGGACGTGATGCCGGGTGCAGCTTTGGGAGGCGCAGCCTCGCCCCGGTATTTGGCGAGGCTCCGGAGGTAAAGCGCCTCACTGTCGAACGGGGCAGCATGGTGGCTGGCGAGCTCCCGCTCCGTCACGGCATCCGGATGTGCTAACAGATCTTTCACAGATGGCATTGCTGACCCTCCTTTACTCAAATGTAATGTCCTCGCCGTCCAGCCGCTTGCGCAGCTTTCGTATGGCACGGCTGAGGCGTGTGCGCACAGCGATGGGGCTCAGACCGACTTTTTCCCCGATTTCCCGTGCATTGCAGTCATAGTAAAACTTAGCGATCACAATGGAAGCATCCGGTTCCCCAAGCTCCCGGATACACGCAAGCAGGCGCTTCCGGAGTGCTGCAACGTCGTGCTCCTGCTCGATATTCTCACCGGAGGGAAGTGTCTGCCAGGGTGCTTCGTCCTCGGTGGGCACTTCCTTCCGTGCAGACAGTCTGCGGTACATATCAATCCCCTTCCGCACAGAAAGTGTGCGGATATACCCTTCCATCTTACCGCTTTCAATGCGTTCGTAATTGCGGAACACCTCCGCAAAGACATCGCTCACGGTCTCCTCCGCATCCTCATGGGTACCTACATGACGGATACGGTTCCAGACAATGGTGTAGACATAACTGCTATACCTGGTAAAAAGCGTTCTGAATTGCTCATCCTGTGAAGCTGTATCATACAGCTCACGGTCCGGCATCATGGCTTCACCTGCTTTTCAATCAAAATTTGCGCAATTTGTGATTTCATATATAGTAATCGGATCCCGCAGTCAAAACGTTACAGGTTTTCACAAAAAAGTTTAGGCAACACCGCACAGAGCTGGTGGTGCAGATGCACC
>CAMNDR010000043.1 GCA_946535685.1 uncultured Clostridia bacterium
TGTCTCCGGGAACCACTGATCCCAGCAGATCCCGACACCGATGCAGCCGAATCTCGTCTGCCATGTCCGGAATCCGGTGTCACCGGGCGTGAAATAGAATTTCTCCTGATAATAATGATCGTCCGGGATGTGCGTTTTACGGTACACGCCGAGCACCTCACCGTCTGCGTCGATCACAGCAACGGAATTGAACAGCCGGTTCCCGTCCCGCTCATAGAAGCTGACCGGGATGACGGCGGAAAGCTCCCTTGCAACGTCGGAAAAGCGCTTGACTGCGTCGTTTTCCTGTACAGGCTTTGCAAAGGCATAGTAATCATAGCGCCGCTCCTGGCAGAAATACTGCCGCTCGAACAGCTCCGGCAGCAAAATGACATTGGCGTCCTCTGCGGCAGCCTGCCTGACAAGGCGCTCCGCATTGGCGATATTTTCCGCAGCATCCCGGCTGCACTGCATCTGGACGGCGGAAACGGTGATCTTTCTCATAGTCTGGCTCCCTCCTGATAGATATACTTATATCAACATACGGTACACTGCACCTGTCGGCGGGGACTCCCCGCAGGGATCTGCTGCGTTAAGCAGTGGATATTTCCGCCGCCGACGATCAGCTCCCTTGCGGGGATCGGGATGACCTTCCGCTCCGGGCACCACTGCTGCAAAAGTGCAGCGGCAAGCGCATCGCTCTGCGCATTTTCGCCGCCGAACTGCGGCAGGAGGATCGAATGATTCGTGAAGTAGAAATTGACATAGGATGCCGCCAGACGCTCCCCTGCTTCCCGTTCATCCTCGCCGGGTGCAAAGGTGAAGCCGTCCAGATCGTGCTGCGTGATACGAACCGGATGTGCCGGGATGGGCAGTTTATGCACCGTCAGCTTCCTGCCCCTGGCATCGGTCACGCTCTCCAGATACGCCAGATCTGCGGCGCTCATCGCATACTGCGGATCCTCCTTGTCATCCGTCCACGCCAGCACGGCCTCGCCGGGGCGCAGGAAGGCGCAGACATTGTCCACATGCTCATTGGTCTCATCGTTGAAAATGCCGTGCGGCAGCCAGAGGACTTTTTCGGCACCGAGATACCGGCAGAGCCGCTCCTCGATCTGCGCACGGGAAAGCGCCGGATTGCGCCCCTTTGACAGCAGACACGCCTGTGTGACCAGAAGCGTGCCCTCGCCGTCGGAATGGACAGAGCCGCCCTCCAGCACGAAATCCTGCGCATCGAACCGCCCGTAGCCTAAATTATGGCACAGGATCGACGCCAGCGCATTGTCCTCGGCATAATCCTCATAAAGCCCGTCAAACGCGCCGCCCCACGCATTGAAGCGCCAGTCCACGCCGGAGATATCCCCGGTTTCGGGCTGCACGACAAAGGTCGGACAGGTGTCCCGTGCCCACGCATCATTCTGCGGGATGGTCAGGACGGTCGTTTTATCCAGAATGCCCGCATCCTGCAGGATCTTCCGGCAGGCGCCGAGCTTCTCCGGGCTGACGATCAGATACAGCAGCTCATCCGCCAGGATGCTTTCCCAGATCTTCACAAAGGACGGCATGGCGGGCGATGCGCCGTAGGGCCATGAACCGGGGCGCTCCGGGAAGATCATCACGGTGGCGTCATGCGGCTCGAATTCTCCAGGCATGTAAAACCCGCTCTGCTTCGGATCTGTCATGACAGTCTCTCCTTGAAATCGAAATAATTGAAGTGCCGGATGACCTCATAGCGCCCGTCCGTGCGCAGGATGCCGATGTCCGGCAGCGGCATGCCGTTGAAGGTGTTGTTCTTCACCATCGAATAGATCGCCATATCCTCAAAGCACAGCCGCTGCCCGATGGAAAGCGGCGCATCGAAGCTGTAATCCCCGATGATGTCGCCCGCAAGACAGGTGCGGGAGCTCAGGCGATAGGTGTGCGGGCGCTCCTCCGGCTGACCGCTTTGGCAGAGCGGCGGCCGGTAGGGCATTTCGAGCACATCCGGCATATGGCAGGCGGCTGACGCATCTAAAATGGCGATCTGAAGCCCGTTCTCCACAAGATCCATCACCTCTGTCACAAGGTAGCCTGCATTCAGCGCAATGGCCTCGCCGGGTTCGAGATAGACCTGCACGCCGTAGGTCTCCTGCACATGCGTGATAAGCTTTTCGAGGAGCGGGATGTCATAGCCGGGCCTGGTGATGTGATGACCGCCGCCGAAATTTACCCATTTTCTGCGGCTAAGCTCGCTCCCGAAGCGCTCCTCCACCGCATGCAGCGTGACTTCGAGCGCATCGGCGCCCTGCTCGCAGAGCGTGTGGAAATGCAGCCCCTCTACACAGTCCGGGATGCCGTCCCGGAGATCTGCCGCCCGCACGCCGAGCCGGGAGCCCGGCGCACAGGGATCATAGATCGGCTCGTCCTGGGTGGAGCACTCCGGGTTGATGCGCAGACCGATGCTCTTTCCCGCGCATTTTCCGGAAAACTGCGCAAGCTGGCGCAGGGAATTGAAATAGATATGATCGGCATACCGCAGGAGCTCATCAAACTCCTCCGCCTTGTAGGCCGGCTCAAAGACATGCACCTCGCCCGGAAATTCCTCATGCCCGAGCCGTGCTTCATACAGGCCGCTGGCAGTCGTTCCGGCTAAATACTGCGCACAGACCGGATAGACCGCAAACATCGAGAATGCCTTCTGCGCCAGCAGAATTTTACAGCCGGTGCGCTCCTGCACGCCCTGCAGGATCTCCAGATTGCGCAGCAGCGCCGCTTCATCCAATACATACGCAGGCGTGCGCTTGACAGCCTGCATGGCTCGTTCCTGGTTCGTCATAGGGTTTCCTCATTTCACCGAAGTCTCATAGATTTCACGGTAGACCCCGCAGGTCTCCAGCAGCTCGTCATGTGTGCCCTTGCCGACGCATTTTCCGTCCTCGAGCACGAGGATCAGGTCGGCGTGCATGATCGAGGTCGCACGCTGTGAGATCACCACGGTCGTCATATCCTTCCGCCCGGCAAGCGCTTTGCGCAGCGCTGCATCGGTCGCATAATCGAGCGCACTCATGCTGTCATCGAGAATGAGCAAGGCGGGCTGTCCGGTGAGCGCACGAGCGATCGTCAGACGCTGCTTCTGCCCGCCGGACAGATTGCGTCCGCCCTGCACAAGATGCGTCTCCAGCCCATATTGCAGCGCATCCACAAACTCCGCTGCCTGCGCCGTTTCGAGGGCTTCCCGCATGGTCTGCTCACTGGCATGTTCATCCGCCATGCGCAGGTTCTCGGCGATCGTTCCCGTGAAGAGCACCGCCTTCTGCGGCACGATCCCGATGCAGCGGTGCAGTGCGCTGGCCTGGAAGCAGCGGACATCCTTTCCGAATACCCGCACCGTGCCCTCTGTCGGGTCATAGGTGCGGGCGATGAGCGAAGCAAGGGTCGATTTGCCGGAGCCGGTGCCGCCGATCAGGCCAAGGGTCTGGCCTTTGTTCAAGGTGAAGCTGATGTCCTCCAGCGCCGGATCACCCGCATCCGCATAACCAAAGGTCACATGCTCAAAGCAGATCGCCTCCTCTGCGGCAGGATCCGGCGTTTCTGTGCCGTCCTGCATCGAGGACTGCGTTTCGAGCACCTCGGCAATGCGCAGCGAGGACGCCTGTGCCTTGGTCAGGATCTGGATCAGATTGGCAAGCTGTACCATCGCCAGCAGGATCTGGGTCATATAATTTGCAAAGGCGGTCAGGTCACCCTGCGAGAGCCGTCCTGTATCCACATGGATCCCGCCGAACCACAGCACCGCCACAATGCCGAGGTTCATGATGAGGAAGGTCAGCGGATTGAGCACGGCGGAAATGCGCCCGGCAGCGAGCATGCTGCGCTCCAGTTCAGTGCAGTCCTCAGCAAAACGGGCATTTTCTTCTTTCTGCTTTGCAAATGCCCGGATGACCCGCACACCGTCAAGGCTTTCGCCTGTGCGCCGTGCGATGCGGTCGAGACGCTTCTGGTTGGCGCCGTACATCGGGATCGTCCGGTGCATGACAAAGTACAGCAGAAAGCCCACGATCGGCGCAATCACAAGGAAGATCAGGGAAAGCTGCCAGTCGATCAGCAGGGACATCACGATTGCACCCACGACCAGAAACGGCGCACGGGAGGCGAGCCGGATGAACATGTTCACGCCGGTCTGTGAGGCGGTCACATCATTTGTGATGCGGTTGATGAGCGTGGAGCTGCCGAGCTTGTCCAGCTCGGTCTGCGAAAGCGTCTGAATATGCCGGAACAGCGCCGCCCGGACATCCGTGCCATAACCGAAGGCACACCTTGCCGCCAGATACTGGCATGTCAATGCAAATCCCAGACCGCAGATGCCGAGCAGCACGATCAGCCCGCACATATGCCAGATATAGGGAACATCATGCCCGCCGATGCCGTTGTCGATGATCCTTGCCATCACGACCGGCACGATCAGCTCAAAGACCGCTTCCAGCAGCTTGAACAGCGGGCCGAAGATCAGAAACGGGATATAAGGCTTTAAAAAGCGCAGGAGCTTCTGCAAAATTCAACATCCTTTCTGCCAGAGCATCAGGTACTCCTCGTCTGTCTCCCGGACGGTCTCAAAGCCGACCTTGCGGTACATCCGGACGGCATCATTTTCCTTCTGTACAGAGAGCGAGACACGCGCAACGCCTGTTTTCTCCAGCTTTGCGAGCATCTGCCGCATCAGTTCCGTACCGATCCCCTGCCCGCGATACGCAGGATACAGCGAGATCGCAAGCGAGGGCGTTGCATCATCGAGATAGCCGTAATCATGCATATACCGCACCCAAACAGCGCCGATGACCGTGCCGTCTGCTTCGGCACACAGGCATGTATCGCCGGGGTGCGTCCCGAACTCCCGGACATAGATCTGCAGGGCTTCATCAAGAATGATATCTCTCGGCGGCGGTTCCACGCCCGCGGGAATGAAAATGGCTTCATACAGGAAATCATCCAGCAGCGGGTATTCCGTCTGCCGCATGGGACGGATCTGGTAGTTCATAGCAATCTCCCTTCAAAATGGTTCAACTTTTATTATACATGATTTTCAGTGATTTTGCAAGCCCTTTGCATAATCTGCGCAGGATCGGCCATCCTAACAGCGGAGGTGTTTAGCTTGAAAAATATGTACAGCAAAGAAACCACGAAAAAATCCGGTAGACTCAGCTTTTTCCTTGTCATGATGCTCTGCACGGCGATGATCGGCGCATCCTGCTGGTTCGCTTATACACAGACAGCACGGGACATCACGCTGGAAATCGACTCCATCACGGACATGAACAGCCGGATCGCTGCCGCTGTTCCCGAAACCGGCATTCCCAGGACGGAGCCTGATCTGCCGGAAACGACTGCTGCAGCAAAGGCCGAAACGCAGGCGCTGCCCCTCTTCACACCGACGGAGCCCCGCACGGAGGCTGTCACCGACGCGACGGAACCTGCCGCAGAACGGACTGCAGAACAAACTGCAGCACCCGCAAAGCCGGTGCGCATCCCTGCAAGAATGCCCTGTAACGGCGAGATCCTGCAGCCGTTTTCCAACGGTGAGCTGGTAAAATCGCCAACAACAGGCGTCTGGCAGACACACAACGGCGTGGATATTGCCGCTGCGGCGGGAGATCCGGTGTATCCGGCGGCTCCGGGGATCGTGACCGATATTGAGGAAAATGCGCTCTGGGGCATTTGTGTCGTGATCGACCATCAGGACGGATTCTTCTCGAAATACTGCGGGTTAGCGCCTGGTCTGCAGGTTGGCACCGGCGATACCGCCGACCCGAATGAACCGATCGGCACCGTCGGGAACACAGCAGAGATCGAAAG
Source organism: uncultured Clostridia bacterium (assembly GCA_946535685.1). Taxonomy (GTDB): domain Bacteria; phylum Bacillota; class Clostridia; order Oscillospirales; family Ruminococcaceae; genus UBA3855. The sequence continues at coordinate 5,809 of CAMNDR010000043.1, forward strand.
TGCCACGCCAAGCCACCTGCATTTTGAGGTACGGCAGGGTGAAACTTTGGTCGATCCGGCCGCCTATCTTGGCAGAGCTGCAGAATAAGGAGAGCTCCCTGCTGAATGGCATCAGCAGGGAGCTTTCTATGGGGTCTTTTTCTGGACACGCTTGGCGATATAGGTACGGACAGCATCGGGCGCAAGACCCAGCACAACGCCGAATTCCTGCAGCATCAGCGCTTCCGCATTGCGCATGGCGGTGTCATCCATCGTGGAAAAGCGCTTACCGTTCGCTTCCGTGTCCTGTTTCCGGAAATAGAGCGTGGAAATGAGCTGTACAAGCGCCTTCTGGTCATCGCCCTTCATGATTTTGGAGTACTGCTCACGGCGCTCACGGCTGTTTTCGGAGAGAACACCGTGATCCTCCTCTGCAGAACGAGGCATCGTGTAGATGAGGCTGAGCACTTCCTCCTTGGAAAGGAGCTGACGCAGCTTGTTTTCTGCAGTTTTTACGGGGATATAATAGGTAGAATTGGGATCATTGAGCGGTTTTAGTTTGTAGTACAGCATCTTTGTCACGCCATCCGGGCTGAGTTCCTCCCTGGCTACGACCCGGCAGACGCCGGCACTTTTGTAGACGACCTGGTCATCAATTTGCAGATCCATTCTACGCCTCCTTTTGTAACTGAGCGGAAATCTACATAAAAATTATACCACATTCCGAGAAAAATTGTCATGGTCATATCATACAAATATCACATGATATATTTGTTAGCTTCAACCAAATTCTCCCTGTCTGAGGAACCAGACAGGGAGAAAACCGATCAGGCTAAAACCGAAGGATCGCCAAAAATACCAACTGCAGGAACAAATACAGCACGATAGGGCAGATGATCATAAAACGAACATAAAGCCGGGGCTTTGCCAATGATTCCTGCACGGGAAAGGGAAGCTTTTCTGTCTGGAGCAGCCGGAATAACCGGAACGTCAGAAGCCACCAGAGAGCGCGTTCTGCGAGGATGATCAGTGACAGATAGCTGTCCCAGGTAAAGCTCCGGTAATGATAGAAATCAAATGATACAAAATTTGTAAACACGTAGTCGCTCAGCACTGTGATAACCAGAAGCACAACAGCTAAAACCGGCACAGACGTGACCCTACCATGGTTCAGTTCCACAGCAGACCGGGCATACACAAGAACGATCAACAGCAGAAAGACTGTTTCCGGGATCCGATACAGGAGGTACTCTCCGAGCGGCGTTCCAAACTGCTTGATATGCCCGATAGAGATCATTGCGCTCATAAAATTAACAATGGGAACGATCAGCGATGAAGCAGGCAGCAGTAACAGCCATTGTGTCTCATGTTCCTGCAATGTATGGGCAAAAATCTGCTTTAATACAAGGATCCGCAGTACAAAATAGCCGATACTGAGCAGCATCGCAAACGCATTGCCTCCGTACCAGAACGAAGACAGGATATGTCCGATTTTATCCCAGAACGACAAATACGCCATTTCTTGCATGCGGT
>CAMNDR010000044.1 GCA_946535685.1 uncultured Clostridia bacterium
GGCGGCGTGCAGTACGGCACCGTGAAGAGCGGCAGCTATTACTCCACGACCTGCAACCGTGAAAAGCCCTACAACATCCTCCTCCCTGCCGGCTACGATGCCAACGACAAGAGCAAGACCTATCCGGTGCTCTACTGCATGCACGGCTACTGGGAGAACCAGGACCGCATGATCATCAAGGGCAATAATCCGCAGATGTACACCCGCCAGATCATCGGCAATGCCATCGCAGCGGGTGAAGCCAAGGATATGATCGTCGTCTTTCCGTATATCTATTCCAGCGCAACTCAGAAGGACTGCTCCGGTATGGATGCGGCAAACAATGCAGCCTACGACAACTTCATCAACGACCTGACCAAGGATCTGATGCCGCATATCGAGTCCACCTACAACGTCAAGACCGGCAAGGACAACACTGCCATCACCGGTTTCTCGATGGGCGGCCGTGAATCTCTGGCGATCGGCATGACACTGACCGACAGGTTCGGCTATATCGGTGCGATCTGTCCGGCACCCGGCGTGGACGATGCCTACAAGGGCGGCTGGAAATTCGAGTCCGGCAAGGAGCCTTATCTCATCATGATCACAGCAGGCGGCAACGACAAGACCGTTTACGACACACCCAGACCCTACCACGAGAAGCTCGAAAAGAACGGTGTGCCGCACATCTGGCATTATTACCAGTCCGGCTATCACGGCGACAACTCCATCCATGCGCATATCTATAACTTCTGCCGTTTCGTATTCCAGAACTAACCGAACAGCGTCCCGGAGACCTCCTCCGGGGCGCTGTTTGCCGTTCTATTCTCCCCGAAATTCCGCAAAAATGTGCAGGAAAAATGTGCATCTCTACAAAGTTTCGTTTTTTTTGATTTGCGGCTTGACTTATCCAGCCGGTATGCTATAATAAAGTGTAGCGCTAATCTACGCAAAATACGCCCGTTATGCTTTGTGAAGGCCGCATGTGCTGCGGTTTCATGTGCCCTGACAAAGAATAGCGGAAATCCGCCCAGGCTCCACCCGGGAGCGCACCTGAAAGGAGAATAGGATGGTCGCTGCACAGGTCGTCGCAATTATTATTTTTGTGGCAATGTTCATCCTCATCATTTCCGACAAAATCGAAAAGCATTATATCACGCTTGGCTGCGGACTTCTCACCATCATACTCGTGTTCGGCGTGTGTCTGCAGGAACCGACTGCGATCTGGCGCGTGCTCAATCTGAGTGCGATCGTCACCCCGGAATTCTGGCGCACAACCGGCGCTGAAACCGAATCCGGCGGCATTGACTGGGCTACGATCTTCTTCCTCGGCGGTATGATGATCATGGTCGAGGGCATGGCGAGAGTCGGGTTCTTCAACTGGCTCTGCCGCTGCATCGCAAAGATGGTTCATTATAAGACCATTCCGATCTTCATCGCCTTCATGTGCATGTCGTTTGTGCTGGCGATGTTCATTGACTCGATCACGGTCATCCTCTTCCTGGCATCCGTCACGATCGAGCTGTCCAGACTGCTGAAATTCAACCCTGTCCCGATGATCATGTCTGAAATTTTCTGTGCGAATCTTGGCGGTTCCGCAACCATGTGCGGTGACCCGCCCAACATCATCATCGGCTCGAACCTGCACTATTCTTTCATGGATTTCGTCATGAACACTGGCGTTGTCGCCCTGATCTCGTTCGGGTTCATCGTTGTATACTTCTTCCTTGTGATGCGCAAGGAGCTCGCAAGCAGCGGCAAGACCGATGTGGATTTTGACGATATGCCGTCACCGAAGAGCTTCATCACCGACAAGAAGGGCTTTGCGATCAGCACTGTCATTTTCCTGACTGCTGTAGCGCTTCTCATCACGCATAATGCCACTGGCCTGACGGTCGCCTTCATTGGTGTGGCCATCGCCCTCGTCACACTCCTCACTTCCGGCACACACATTCTCGAAGTACTCAAGGGTGTGGATTATAAGACGCTCCTGTTCTTCACCGGCTTGTTTATCGTGGTCGGCGGTCTGGAGCAGACCGGCGTACTGGAGATCATCGCAAACTTCATCAGCACGATCTGCGGCGGCAACTACTACCTGATGGTCGCCATCATCATCTGGGTATCCGGTATTGCAAGCGCCTTCATCGACAACATTCCCTTTGCTGCCACGATGGTTCCGATCATCCAGGATCTGGCAGGCGGCAGCGATTTCGTCCTCTCCACGCTGGCATGGTCGCTGGCAATGGGTACGGATGTCGGCGGTTCTGCGACCCCGATCGGTGCTTCTGCAAATGTCGTCGGCACTTCTGCAGCCGCCAAAGCCGGTCACCCGATCGGCTGGGGCGAGTACTGCAAGAAGATGGCACCTGCTACGATCATCGTCCTGGCCATCAGCACCATCTATATCTGCATTCGCTACGTCACCCAGATCTGACACTTATATTCCGCAATTATTCGCCCGCTCTATCAGCAGTCGTTCTTGGTAGAGTGGGCGCTTCTTGATTATTTGCAAAGGATGTGTATCAATGTACCGAATGATCCTGATCCCACTGATCACTGCGGCCTTTTTCATCATGCTCAATTGCTTTTCCTGGAAGCCCAAAAAACCTGCGCCTGCCAAGGCCAGACAGAAGTCCTCCGGGAAAAAGCAGCGCCGTGCCGATGCAAAACCCGCAGAACAGCCCGAAAAGCTGCCGAACGTGTTCACGCCGCTTCTGCCGGCTGCAGCGGAGATCGCTTTCTTTCTGGTCTATCGCCTGCTGCACCATCTGTTCATGGCCGGTGAGGACTATCTGCTCCCGAAATCAGTCATCCTCCTGATCTGCGTTGTTGTCGATTTCACAGTTTTCCTGCACATGTGGTTCCGCGGTACAAAGCTGATGCAGCTCATCGGCAGACTTGCCATACTTGCAGCATTCCTGTTCGTTGCAGAATTCGTCCTGTTCAATGCAAAGAGCTTTGCCACAGAGTACCGTGAGGAATATGTCGGCTCCGAGTATCTCATCATCCACGACGATGACACGACGACCGAGCGCTCCGGCGATCACATCCGGATCCGTGAGAATACAGCGATCGACGTAACAGAACTCCCCGGCTGGTGCAAAGCCATCACACTGAATGCCGTCCAGGAGGAGAACCACCGCCCGTTCTATGTCAAACTCCTGATGCACGACGACAATTTTCAGCAAACCTACTGCCCTGTTTCCGCCAAGCTCACCAGTACCTATGGCAGACCTGTGGATTTCATGCTCCATACCTACGGTGAGCTGTACGATGTCCAGATCGAATTCCGGGATATGGATACGCCTGTGGATTTCTATGGCCTGACCTGCAGCAACAAGATCCCGTTCCACTTCAATGCGTTCCGCTTTTTCAGCCTGTTCATCCTGATCGGGCTGCTCATCACTGTGCTGCAGCTCCGGCTGCACCGCATTGTGTACAATCCTGCCAGCAAAAAGCACGCTGCGGCTTTTCTGGCCGTCTCCATCCTCTGCACCTGTTCTGCCTTCTTCCTCTGGATTCCCGACCAGGAGCCGGTCAGCTATCCTGAGAACTTCAATGCAGCCGGTGCAAATCCCTATGAGCAGATGTTTGATGCCTTTGAAAACGGCCGTCTGCCGATCGACGTTGAGCTTGATCCAAACCTTGCCGCACTGGGTGAGAATCTCTACGACCGTTCTGTCCGTGATTCCCTGGAGATCAACTATGCCTGGGATCGTGCCTACTACCAGGGCGAGCTTTACTCCTACTTTGGCACAGCACCGGTATTTACCTTCTATTATCCGTATTACTGGATCAAAGGCGGTCTTCCGACGCTGGCACAGGTGAATTTCTTCTTTGCGATCCTCTCCATCCCGTTCCTGTGCCTGACGCTGCTGGCGATCGTCAAGCGCTACTGTCCGAAGGCCAATCTCCTGCTGCTTCTGCTGATGCTCCCGACAGCCACGATCCTCTCAGGGGATCAGTACTTCCTGCAGTTTCCCAACCAGTACAACGTGGTCGTAGCATCGGGTCTGTGTTTCCTGATGATCTCCCTGTGGCTCGGATTTATGGCCCTCGACTGCAAAAAGCCGGCCGTAAAGCTGATCCTGCTGGTGTTCTGCGGCATATTCTGCGTGCTGAGCACTGCTTCACGCCCCAGCATCGTGCTGGGCGAGCTGATCCTGGCACCTGCCTTTCTGAACATTCTGCGCGACAAGACGCAGAAGCTCCCCTTCCGCCTTGGCCAGGCAGCCTGCTTCCTCATTCCGGTCGGCATCGGTGCCGGCTGCATCATGGCGTATAACAATGCACGGTTCAGCTCACCGTTTGATTTCGGTGAATCCTACCAGCTTACTGTCAGCAATATCCAGGCCAACAAGCTCTATCTCAATGCGCTGCCCGGTGCGATCTATCACTATTTCCTGCAGCCGTGTGCAGCCAAGAATGTATTCCCGTTCTTCACGTTCAGCATCATCAATCTGGACAACTATGGCATGTTCAAGTATTACGAGATTGGCTATGGTCTGTTCAACTTCCCCGTTCTGCCGCTTGGCTGCATCCTGCTTCCGCTCTATCTCAGACGGCGCAAAGCGCTCGGAAAGCCTGCTGTTTCCGGCGAAGCAAAGGCATTTGTCCTGTGCTGCCTGGTGATCTCCGTGCTGCTGGCATGGATCGAATTCAGCAAGGGCGGCGTTTCCATCCGGTATCAGATGGACTTCATGCACCTGATGGTGTTCCTGTCGGTGATCGTTGTTCTCACGCTGATCCGCAAGCCCGGCCGTTTTGGCTATCCGCTGGCCGTCGGTGCCATCCTGGTAAGCATTGCCGAGAAGCTGCTGATGATGCTCCACATCACGAGAGAGGGTCTTGTCATGACAACGCTCATCACGGTGCATCCCACGTATCAGGAAATACTTGAGGATGCGCTGATCTTCTGGGATTAAAGGCAAAGCTGCGGCTGCGCTCTCTCCCGATCCGGATCTCCCCTTGACTTTCTCCGCCATATGTGCTATAATAATAGACAATCACACAAAGGAGGATTCTATGACACATAGCAGTTCGGATGATGCGGGCGTCCCGTATCACAGTACGCAGACATATGAAATAGGCATAGGGTATCGCAAGGAATTTGCCATACCCTTTTCTTGCTGTATCAGCAGCGCCCAGCGCAGAAGGAGGGCAGCAGCATGGATTATCCTGTAATGCTCCTCGTGATCGCAGGGTGCATCCTGCTGTCGATGTATTTTTCTGCCACAGAGACCGCTTTCAACGCTGTCAGCCGCATCCGTCTCAAAAGCAAGGCGGAAAACGAGGGCAGCAAACGTGCTGCCAAGGTGCTGAAGATCCTCGATCAGTATGATGAGATGCTCTCCACCATTCTCATCGGGAACAATCTTGTGAACATCGCCTGTACCTCGCTTGCCACACTGCTGTTTGTGGCACTGCTCAGAGATGAAAACCTCGGTGCCACCGTCGCAACTGTTGTCGTCACGGTCGTCCTGCTGATCTTCGGCGAGATCTCCCCGAAAAGCATCGCCAAGGAGAATCCCGAACGCATCGCCATGTTCTCCGCTCCCCTGCTGCAGGTGCTCATGGTGATTCTCACGCCTATCAACTGGATCTTCAAGCTCTGGCAGAAGGGGCTTGCACGGATCTTCAAATCTTCGGGCGAATCCGGCATCACCGAACAGGAGCTGCTGACGATCGTGGATGAGGCAGAGCAGGGCGGCAATCTGGATGCGGATGAAAGCGAGCTGATAAGGTCGGCGATCGAGTTCAATGAGCTTGAAGTACGGGATATTTTCACGCCCCGCATCGACATCGAAGCAATCTCTGTGGATTGCACCAGGGAAGAAGTCGCCAAGGTCTTTTCTGACTCTGGCTATTCCCGTCTGCCGGTGTATGACGGAACGATCGACAACATCATCGGCATCATCTATATGAAGGACTTCTTCAATCAGGCATTTCTGAAAAAAGCCAGCATTCAGGACTATCTGAAACCAGTCACTTTCGTGCCGAAGAGCAAGAAGATCGCCGACCTTCGCAAGGAACTGCAGGAGCATCAGATGCATATTGCCGTGGTGATGGATGAATTCGGCTGCACGGTCGGCATCGTGACACTTGAGGATATTCTCGAGGAGCTCGTCGGCGAGATCTGGGATGAGCATGACGAGGTCGTGCGGGAGATCACCAAGACCGGCGAACATACGTGGGTCGTATCCGGCAAGGCAAATGTCGAAAAGGTATTTGAAGCACTTGATCTGCCCTGTGAATTCGAGGCGATGACCGTCAGCGGATGGGTCATGGAGATCCTCGAAAAGATCCCCGCCGAGGGCGACAGCTTCCAGCGGGATGCCCTGCAGGTGCGTGTGCTGAAAATGTACGGAAAGCGCATCGAACAGGTCGAAATCATTCGCACTGAGGACGATGAAGAGGAAAAGGGCGAATGATCTGCTCCCGGAACAGGAGGGATTCATGCACATTCTATCTGCCGGCAGCGATGATCTGGAAACGGTTGCTGCCATCACACATGCGACCATTGCAGAGATCTATCCGCAGTATTATCCGGAGGGTGCTGTCGCCTTCTTCCACAGGCATCACAGCAATGCAGCCATCCGGGAGGACATTGCCGCCGGCACAGTCTATCTCCTTCTGACAGAGACGGAGGAACCGGCGGGAACGGTAACGATCCGCGGCAATGAGATCTGCCGGCTGTTCGTGCTGCCCCGGTTCCAGGGAAATGGCTATGGGCGGGCATTGCTGGATTTTGCCGAAGCAAAGATCGCAGAGCACTTCCGGGAAATCATCCTGGATGCATCTCTTCCGGCAAAGACCATCTACCAGAAACGCGGCTACCGGGAAACCGCATACCACGTCGTTCCTGCCGGCGAGCAAGCGTTTCTGTGTTATGATGAGATGAGAAAAGAGCTGTAAACCGAGCCCCCCGGATACACCATCCGGGGGGCTTGTGCATATCCTGAAATTGGGCGATGCCTGATGAAAGGAGCGATCTGAATGCCCACAGTTTTTTTGTCTCCCTCCACCCAGGAGTGGAATCCCTATAACGGCGGCGGCAATGAAGAGCTGTACATGAATCTCCTCGCCGACCGCATGGAGCCCTATCTGCGAGCCAGCGGGATCCGGTTCGTGCGCAATGATCCTGACCGGAATGTCGCCGGCGCGATCGCTGATTCCAACGCTGCTTCCTATGATGTCCATCTGGCGCTGCATTCAAATGCCGCCCCGGAGAATCTCGCCGGGAAACTGCGTGGGATCGACGTATATTATTCACCGTACAGTACCGCCTCCGAGCGGCTTGCTGTCACGATCTCCAATAATCTCAAGTCTGTCTATCCCCT
>CAMNDR010000045.1 GCA_946535685.1 uncultured Clostridia bacterium
CAGCGCATGGAAGCGCTGGATGTCCTTGGCGACCATATGCACATCGGCAGGCCAGTATTTATCGAAATCATCATACTTTTCGTTCATGTAGCCCAGTGCGGTGATGTAGTTGGACAGAGCGTCGATCCAGACATAGACCACATGATCCGGGTCAAAGGTCACCGGAATGCCCCACTTGAAGGAAGTTCTGGACACGCACAGATCCTCCAGTCCGGGCTTGATGAAGTTGTTGACCAGCTCGGTCGCACGGGTGCGGGGCTGGAGATAATCGGTGTTCAGCAGCAGATCTTCGAGACGGTCTGCAAAGGGGCTCATCTTGAAGAAATACGCCTCCTCCTCGGCATCAATGACATCTCTGCCGCAGTCGGGACATTTGCCGTCCTTGAGCTGGGTGGAAGTCCAGAAGCTCTCGCAGGGCGTGCAGTACTTGCCGACATATTTGCCCTTGTAGATGTAGCCCTTGTCATAGAGTGTCTTGAAGATGTTCTGGACGGATTCCACATGGTAATCATCCGTGGTGCGGATGTAGCGGTCATAGCTGATGTTCATGTAGCTCCAGAGCTTCTTGAAGATCTCGACGATGCCGTCCACATATTCCTTCGGAGAGATGCCGGCTTCGGCGGCCTTCTGTTCGATCTTAAGGCCGTGCTCATCCGTGCCGGTCAGGAACATGACATCGTACCCCTGCATTCTGCGGTAGCGTGCGATCGAATCGCAGGCAACGGTCGTATAGCAATGCCCGATGTGCGGATTCCCCGAGGGATAATAGATCGGGGTCGTGATGTAGAATTTGGACATGGGTAGTTCCTCCTGTTATCAGAGATTCCGGGGCTTTCTGCCCCATTTTATTATTATAGCACAAAATCCTAATTTTGTAAAGCCCGCATGCAAGCACTCACTCACTCACTCATAGACTGTACAGCGCTTGTCATTGTGCATATTGCACAAATCGCAGCGATGCTGCCCAATCCACCGCAAAGCCGCCCTCCGCCTCAGATAATATAAAACCACGCCTCATCCTGCTCGACTTCCTCCGGCGCAGCATGCCCTGCACCATATTTATAATGCAGCTCCTGGTTCTTGATGCTGACACGGGCGCCGTCGGCGATCGACTTTGTGATAAAGGCATTGCCGCCGATGACCACATCCCTGCCGATGACCGTCTCACCGCCCAGGATGGATGCACCGGAATAGATCGTGACATTGTCCCGGATCGTGGGATGACGCTTCCGGCTGCGCAAAGACTGGCCGCCACGGGTCGAGAGCGCACCGAGGGTCACGCCCTGGTAGATCTTCACATTGTCGCCGATCTCCGTCGTTTCACCGATGACAATGCCCGTACCGTGGTCGATGAAGAAATACTTCCCGATCGTCGCCCCCGGATGGATGTCAATGCCGGTCAGGCTGTGCGCATGCTCCGTCATGATGCGGGGGATCAGCGGCACGCCCAGCAGAAACAGCTCGTGTGCGATGCGGTTGACCAGAATCGCATACAGCCCCGGATAGGAATAGATGATCTCGTCCTTGTTGTACGCCGCCGGGTCGCCGTCATAGAACGCCTGTACATCCGTTTCAAGATAGGCACGGATCTTCGGGATGGTCTCCAGAAAGGCAAAGGTGATCTCCTCCGCTTTGCTGTCAAGCGTCGCCTCGTCCGCCTGTTCATATTCCGGCGCATACCGCAGACAGATCGCCACCTGCTTCATCAGATGATAGATCACATCCTCCAGCAGCATCGTCGTGTTGTTCCGCACGGTGTAGACCCGGTAGGATTTGTTCCGGAAATAGCCCGGAAAGATGAGCTTGCGCAGGCTCTCGATCAGGTTGATGACCTTCTCCTTGTCCGGATGGTCGAAGGTCTCCACATGGTCAATGTCCTTGCCCTCGCTGTAGTCGATCAGAAAATCCTCGACAAGCTGTGTGATGCGTGTTTCCAGTTTGTGTGCCATAGCGTTTCTCCTTTTCATGAAAGATGCGGCTGTGCTGCAGTGGCGCATCCGCCTACCAATCTACTATATATTATATACCAAACGCAGCGCTGTGTCAATACGCACTAAATTTTTCCGGTTTTTTAAAATCTTTAAGATTTTTTTAAGCCGCCGTTGCTATAATACAGATAATCCAAGAGGAAATGGCACCGAAACAGGCCGCTTCCGGCCGCAGCCTGCCGCACGGGCTGTGACAGCAAAGAAAACCGTCTGTTACCGACACGGCATCCATTTCCGCACCGTCCGGCTCCTGCAGCTTTTGCTTGCGGCTGCATGGCCGGCGGAGAAGGAATCAGAAGATGAGAACAAATTCCGGCGGGACTCCCGCAGAAAAGGGGTAATCATGATGAAACAGCGTAATCAGTTCAGCCGCAGTTTTGCCGCAGCAGTGGCCGCAGCGACGATGTGCGCAGCGCTTCCGGCGCTGGACGGCTTTGCCGCACAGACGCTTGCCGGTGATGTGGACAAGGACGGCAAGGTCGGCGTGACCGATCTCGTTCTGCTGCAGAAATATCTCCACGGCACCGCAAAGCTCGATGCGACGGCATTTGACAATGCCAATGTCTATGCAGACAGCAGCGTGAATGTCTTTGACCTGGCAGTCCTCAAGAAAATGCTCCTGGCAGACAATCCGGTCGCCAATACCGTCTATATCCATCTCAAGGGCAATTCCATCACCACCGAGGGCGATTCCAACAAGGCCGTCCAGATCTCCGGCACCACCGCCAGGATCACCGCTTCCGGCATCTATTATGTAGACGGCTCCATCACCGACGGCCAGCTCTATGTGGAGACGGCTGCAGAGGATACGGCTGATGTCGAGATCGTCCTGCAGGGCGCATCCTTCACCAATTCCACAAAATCCGCCATCTACACCGCCGCAGGCACCGGCAGCGACAAGACCAAGATCACCCTTGAGGGCGAGAATACGATGACCGATACCGCCGAGACGGCCTACACCGAGGCGGGCGTGATCTTCTCGAACAACAAGCTGAGCTTCACCAAGAGCAGCACCGGTTCGCTCACGATCAGCAGCTATATGAATGCGGCGATCAACGGCGAGAAGAAGATCAACCTCAACGGCGGCACCATCCAGATCGACACCGATACCGTTCCTGACGGTTCCACGATCGTGCCCGATGCAGACGGCATCAAGTCCGACAAGAACATCGAGATCGAGGGCGCTGTCCTGAATATTGATGCATCCGGCGACGGCATCAAGTCCGATGCAGGCATCACCGTATTTGACGGCGATGTGCAGATCAAGGCCGGCAACGATGCCATGCAGGCAGCCACGAACATCGACATTTCCGGCGGCAATGTGGTCGCATCCGGCGACAGAGGCCTGCGCCTGACCGGCGATACTGCGACCGGCACAACAGGCAAGCTCAACATCACCGGCGGCACCGTGATGGCAACGGCGACCGATTATCAGGTGAACGGCAGCGAGACCGTGGATTTCTCCGGCTCCACCCAGGCGATCATGCTCTTTGACATGGCAGCCGAGTGGAAGAAGGCGAGCACCATCACCGTCGGCACCAAGGAATTTGCCTCCAACAAGAAGTATGACTATGTGCTCGTTTCTGATCCGTCCCTGTCCGCATCCCAGACCTACAAGGTCTATATCGGCGGCCAGCAGGCAAAGCATGCAGGCGATGCGGCCGGCGCTTTCCCGAATACGGGCAATCCCAGCCAGTATAAGGGAGTCGAGCTGCTCTCCGGCGGCGAGACCGTCACCAGCGGTGACAATGTGGTATCGTCCATTGTCTATAATTCCAGCAGCGTAGCGCTGTATGACGCATCCGGTGCGCCGGTGGATGCCTCCGCTGCCTCCAATGTGCAGGTCAGCAACAATACCTATGTGACCATCACCAAGTCCGGCACCTATTCCGTCAGCGGCAAGAGCACGTCCGGCCAGATCAAGGTCTCGACCGATGACACTGCGGAGCCTGCTGCGCTCGTGGAGCTGAGCCTGGAGGGACTGGAGCTGTCCAACAGCAGCGTAGCACCGATCTATGTGGAGAATGTCGGCGATGAGGTCGCCATTTCTGCGAAGAACGGCACCACCAACAAGATCGCAGACGGCACCTCCCATACCGATACCTATACCAACAGCGACGGCGAGACCAAGACCTGTGCCGCAGCGATCTATGCAAGAGATGATCTGAAGATCAAGGGCAAGGGTACGCTCATCGTTGAGGGCAACACCGAGGACGGCATTGTTTCCACAAATGATGTGAAGCTCTGGAACGGCACTTTGCAGGTCACGGCAGCCGATGACGGCATCCGGGGCGATTCCGTGAAGATCGGTGACACGACCGATGCCACGAATTATGAGACGCTGAACGTCACTGTGACCTCCAAGGCAGGCGACGGCGTGAAGGCATCCTCCACCGAGACCGGCAAGGGCTATGTCCTCATGAGCGGCGGCACGCTCACCGTGAAGTCCTATGCAGACGGCATCCAGGCCGAGCAGGATTTCACCATGAACGGCGGCACGCTGGATATCTACACCTACCAGGGCAGCGGCTATACGGCATCCGGTTCGACCGGCTCCACCGGCGGCTGGGGCGGCGGCATGGGCATGGACGGCAATGCCAACAAGACCGATATTTCGGCCAAGGGCATCAAGGCAGTCGGCCTGTATGACGCATCCGGCACGACCTACCAGAGTGCCGGCACGATCACCATCAACGGCGGCACCGTCAAGGTGGATTCCTCTGATGACTGCATCCACTGTGCAGGCGCACTGGCGGTCAACGGCGGCGTGTTCACGCTTGCCTCTGCCGATGACGGCATCCATTCGGATACATCTGTAGCGATCGGCAAGACGGCGGCGAATACGTTCGATGATGTGCAGATCTATATTTCCAAGTGCTATGAGGGCGTAGAAGCCCCGACCATCAACCAGAACAGCGGTACGGTCTATGTGATCTCCGGCGATGACGGCTATAATGCAGGCGGCGGCGCAGACGGTTCCGGCTCGATGAATCCCGGCGGCCCCGGCTCCGGCTGGGGACAGGGCAGCACCACGACTTCCTCGAATATCGTGATGAACCTCAACGGCGGTCTGGTGGTTGTGAATTCTGCGAACGGCGACCATGATGCCTTCGATTCCAACGGCAACATCAACGTGAACGGCGGCTATTACTGCGCCAACGGTCAGGAACCGCTTGACTGCGGCGACGGCGGCTGCACGATCAGCATGAACGGCGGCAGCGTCATTTCCATGACCGCAGGCAACACCAACCTGACGACGAAGTACACCTTCACGGATCAGAGCGGCAATGCGATCGTGAGCTTCGTATCCGGCAGCGGCGGCGGCATCCGCAGCGGCAGCACGGCTTCCGGCAAGTCCGGCGCAAGCGTATCCGGCGGCACGGCAGTCCTTGCCCAGGCAGGCGACAAGTCCGTAACGGTCGGCGGCACAGCATCCGGCGGCACGACCCTCGGTCAGGCCTCCTCCTCCGGCGGCCCCGGCCAGCGCTGGTAAGCGGGGGAGCCCCGCTGCTGAGTTGCTTTGAGGATTGATGGTGCATCGTTCTATTGTCCGTAATGCGGCAGCTTTGCATAAGCGATCAGCACCAAATCAAAGATTTGGGCTGCCTGCTTAAATGCTTCGCAAAGCCGCATTGCTGGGCATTCTATCACATCGCAGCCATTCGGCTGCTCCAGTGCAGTTCTATTGCGTTTCATACAATCCATTTTGACAGTCCCTACCACAATTCTTCATACTGTGGAAGCACCCCCATTCTCCCGGGGGTGTTTCTGCTTTTTCACTGCAGGCAGAAAAATGACCCCCTTTCCGAAGAAAGAGAGCCACAGTTTGCGGTTATTCTGCAGGATCCGGGACATGTTCCGGCTGTTCGAGCGAACGTTCGAGCGCGGCTTCGATCTGGCCGTCAAAGAGGAACTTTGCCCGGTTGATGAGGCGGAGCGCATCCTCGGGGGACTGGTTTTTGCGGCTGCGCAGCCAGCGCATCAGAGCGCCGCAGATGGCCTCCTCATAGAAGGCGCAGACGAGCTCAAGGTCATCGGGCGGATACCGCCGGTCACCGATGGCACTGAGCAGAAGCGTGTGGGCATGTGCCACGATATAGCCGGAAAACTGCTCATAGCCGATGGCCTTGTAGAGATTCTGCCAGACGCTCTTGTAGCCGGTGCAAAGCCCGATGAAGTTCAGGATCCTGGTTTCAAGCGGCTGCGGCTCGTGGAAGATGGTCAAGGCCTGTTCTTCAAAGAAGCTGGTCACGACCTCATAAATATCATGGAAATGGTAGTAAAATGTATTCCGGGTCACACCGCATGCCGCCGTGATCTCCCGGACAGAGATCCGGTTGAGGGGCTTTTTCCCCGCAAGCTGCAGTGTGCAGTCGATGATCGCCTGTCTGGTGTTCTGTGCCATACTCCGCCCCCCCCTTTCATGTATCTCTATTATAACAGAAAACGGCGGAGAATGCAACCCCCTGTACAGGAAGAATCTGACCGGCAGCGGCTTGCAGCATAAGCGTCACCCCGCAGCAAAATCCTTGCAAAATGCGCCGGAATATGCTATACTGAACATAACAGACCGTCAGGAGGTGCGCTGTATGAGCGTAAAAAGAACCGATCCCCGTACCGAAAAGACCCGCCGTGCGATCCGGGAGGCCTTTGCCGAGCTGCTGATGCAGAAGGAGCTCCAGAAGATCACCGTGCAGGAGATCGCAGACCTTGCCGAGATCAACCGTGTGACATTTTATAAGCATTATCTGGATATCTACGACCTCTATGACAAGGTCGAGGCAGACCTGCTGATCGAGCTGGGACTGCAGGTGCTGGAGCTGGAGCATGTGCCGCAGGAGGAATTCTATGCGAATCTCATCGGCTATATCTCCAAAAACCGCCCGCTGTTCCGGATGGTGTTCAATCCCAATGCCACCGGACGGCTCCGTGAGAAGATGGACAGGCTCCTCACAGGCCTGTTCCGGCAGATGCATGCGGAGCAGATGACCGCAAAGCTCACCGATCAGGAGCTGGATTATCTCACCTGCTACCGGACGCAGGGCTGTCTTGCGCTGCTCTCGAAATGGGTCACGGGCGGATTTGCCGAGCCGGATGCCTTCATTGCAGAGCTTGCCGCCCGCATCGACCGGAACACCTGCCAGCTTCTCCGGAACAGGAAATAAACAGAAATAGGCAGCATGCACGCCATGCTGCCTCTCAGTCTGTCCAAAAAGCGATGTTACATGGTTCGGGGTGCTGCGGCGATCCACGGAAATCAATTTTGAGAAAAAGCGGGTCTGAGGGTGCGCAGCACCCTCCTA
>CAMNDR010000046.1 GCA_946535685.1 uncultured Clostridia bacterium
GATCCTGCCGATCATCATGGAAGTATAACGGCATCAATACGGATGCTGCAGACTCTGGTCAGGGGGTGAGGGTTTGAAACCAAGGCCATATGCAAAGGTCTGGATCTTGGCGCTGCTGCTGATACTTTCTGTGCTGCTGCCGTCGGCGGTGCTGTACTGGCGGGGGGATTCCCTCGGCTTCCTGTACTGCATCCCGGGCTGCGTGATCGTGGGCATCGGTGTCTGCATGCTGCTCTATTCACGGCGCAATCAGCTCAACTACATTGCAGAGCTCAGCGAAAGCAGCGAAAATGCCCAGCTTGAAGCGCTGCAGGAGCTTCCGCTCGGCTTTTGCGTGATCGACGAACAGGGCATCGTTGTGGAATACAACCAGTGCTTCCAGGAGGTCGTCATGGGCGGTGCGGATATGTTCGGCCGGAAGATCTTCGAGGAGGCACAGCTCAGATCGCTGTCCGCCGTGCAGGATCTGTTCTGGCGGCACCGGCAGTACCGGCTGTTCACCATGCCGCATCAGGACGAGGACGGCCAGAAGCTGACCACGGTGCTGTGGGAGGACAGAACGGAGCTGGAACGGCTCCGGGATACCTACCGGCAGTCACGCCCCTGCGTGGTTTTGCTCGTTGTGGATAATTATGAGGATATGATCCAGAGCATCCGGGAAAGCGAACGTCTGGAGGCGGGCGTTTCCATCGAGAAGCTCATGGAGAGCTTTATTGCAGGCACCAACGGCATTCTGCGGCGGCTGAAAAATGACCGCTACATCGCCGTTCTGGAGCAGCGGTACATGACGCCGATCATGGACGGGAAGTTCGAGATCCTCGATGAAGCCCGGAAGATCCTGGTCGGTGAGCGCGGCAATGTGACACTCTCGATCGGTGTCGGCATGGGCGGCGCAACACTGCAGGAATGTGAAAAGCTCGCAAAGCAGAGCCTGGAAATGTCCCTCGGACGGGGCGGCGACCAGGCGGCGCTCAAGGTCGAAAACGAGGATTTCCAGTTCTTTGGCGGAAAATCGCAGGGCGTGGAAAAGAAATCCCGTGTCAAGACCCGTGCGGCAGCGCTGGAGATCCAGAATCTGATCGAAAGCAGCCGGACTGTCTATCTGATGGGACACCGCTACGGCGATCTCGATTCGATCGGCGGCTGCTGCGGCCTTGCAGGAGCGATCCTGCTCATGGGCAAGCCGGTGCATGTGGTCTGTGACCCGAAGAAAAATCTGTCACGGCAGCTCATCGACCTCGTGGAGGATGAGTATGAGCAGCCGCTGTTCCTGACACCGGAGCAGGCGTCCGATGCCATCACGGAGGATTCGCTGCTCATCATTGTGGATACCCAGAACAAGGATATCCTTGAAAGTCAGGAACTCTATCAGAAGGCAGAGCGCGTGGCCGTGATCGACCACCACCGCCGGCCTGTGAATTATGTGGACGATGCGAAGGTCTCGCTCCATGAGCCGTATGCCTCCTCGGCATGCGAGATGATCACCGAGCTGCTGCAGTATTTCAAGCTCAGCGGCGAAGTGGAACCGCTCTTTGCGGATTGTCTGCTGTCCGGCATCATGCTCGACACCAAGAATTTTGTCATGCGCACGGGTGTGCGGACGTTTGAAGCAGCGGCCTATCTGCGCAAGCTCGGCGCCGATACGGTCCGGGTGAAGAATCTGTTCTCCGGAACGATCGAGGCCTACCGCAGCCGGATGGAGATCGTGAGCACCGCCGAGATCTTCGGGCGGTTTGCCGTGGCGATCGTGCCGGATGACACGCCGGATGTACGGATTGTGGCATCGCAGGCGGCGGATGAGCTCCTGAGCATTTCCGGCGTGGATGCGTCGTTCACCATCTGCAGGGTCAGAGGCAAGGACAAGGAGGAGGTCAATATCTCCGCCCGCTCCTACGGCAATGTCAATGTGCAGGTCATCATGGAGCAGCTCGGCGGCGGCGGCCACCAGTCGATGGCAGCCACGCAGATCGTGGACGTCACCCCGGAAGAAGCAAAGGAACAGCTCATCTCCGTGCTTCGGGAGATCGAATAACCGCCGGCAGTCTGCTCTGGCGGAATGGAAATGAAAGGATGCGATTCAGATGAAGGTTATTTTTCTGCAGGATGTCAAGGGCTCCGGTAAAAAGGGCGAGCTCAAGGAGGTTTCCGACGGCTATGCACGCAATATGCTCCTGAAAAAGGGACTTGCCGTGGAAGCGACACCGGAGAACCTCAACAAGCTCCAGGGCGCACAGGCCTCTGCACAGCACAAGATCGACGTGGAGAAGGCGGCTGCTGAGGAGAACCGCACCAAGCTCCACGACAAAAAGGTCGTTATCAAGGCAAAAGCCGGCACCGGCGGCCGTCTGTTCGGCTCTGTGACGGCTGCCAATATCGCGCAGGCGATCGCTGAGCAGTTCGGCGTGCAGCTCGACAAGAAGAAGATCACGCTGAAGTCCGATATCAAGGCATTTGGAACATTCTCTGCCGAGATCCGGCTGTACACCGGCATTTCTGCCACGGTGACGGTCGAGGTCGAGGAGGCATGAATCAGATCAGACCGGGCGGTTTCCCCGTGAAGCCGCCCTTTTGCCATCTGTAGCCACGGAGGAGGATATCCATGAAAAAAGCATTGAAGATCATCGGCACGGTGATCGCAGCGATCCTGATCCTGGAGATCCTGGCAGTGCTGGGCTGCTTCGTCTATCACCGGGTCATGCTGTCAAAAGAGAAGCCCCTCGCGGAGACACCGCTCGGTGAGCTTGTTGAGGTGGACGGCCATAACATGAGCATTTACACGGAAGGTGAGGGGGAGCATACGCTCGTCTTCCTCTCCGGATGGGGCGTTGCATCGCCGATCCTCGATTTCCGGAGCCTGTACAGCAGGCTCACGGACGAGTACCGGATCGTCGTGATCGAGAAATTCGGCTACGGGTTCAGCGATGATGTGGACAGTGAGCGCTCCTTCGGCACCATCCTCCGGCAGGACAGAGAAGCCCTCTCCAAAGCCGGCATCGAAGGCCCCTTTATTCTCTGCCCGCACTCGCTCTCAGGGCTTGAGGCGCTGTACTGGGCGCAGAGCTATCCTGATGAGGTGGAAGCCATCGTGGGGCTGGATATGTCGCTGCCGCCGTTTTGCGACGAGGCGGATCAGACGGAAATGAAGGACAGCTACCAGCTCAACAAGTGGTTCAATCAGCTCGGCTTCTTCCGGGTGATGAACATTGACGGGATGATGGATGCCCTGCATGCCGGAACGCTGACAGACGAGGAGAAGGCGGTCTACCGGGCGCTCATCTATGCGAACACCGGCAGTACTGCAGCCGGCAACGAGACAGCCGACACCGTGCATATCGCCGAAGTCATTGAGAACAGCCCGGTGCCGGACATTCCGATGCTGCTGTTCATCATGGACAAAAAGACGGAGGCGCAGACCTATGCCGGTGAAACACTTGGCGCAAAGGTCATCCCGCTCGACTGCGGCCATTATGTCCATATTCACAAAGCCGACACCGTCAGCGAGGAAATGCGTGCATTTATTGGGACGCTGAACTGATACATACAGGAGGAAACTGCAATGGCAGAGAATACCAGCTTCAATGATATTGAAATGCCCTACAGCCTTGAGGCAGAGCAGACCGTCCTCGGTGCCATCCTGATCGAACAGGATGTGCTGTCCGCTGTGCTGGAGCATGTCAAGCCGGAGTGCTTTTACATCGAGCAGCACCGGGCGTTGTTCACGATCATGGTGCAGATGTTCACAAGCGGCGAAAAGGCCGATATTGTGACGGTTCTGAACGCTGCCACTGCTGCGCATGTGTTTGAGACAGCGCAGGAGGGACGCAACTACCTGGCAAATCTTGTCAATATGGTGCCTACCGTATCCAATATTGAGAGCTACTGCAATATTGTCGTCAACAAGTACTACATCCGTTCCCTTGCGGAGGCGGCACGGAGCATCCTCTCTGATATCCAGGGCGGCGAGACCGATGCGTCACTGCTGCTCGATGCCGCGGAACAGCGCATCTACGACATCCGCCAGGGGCGTGCGACCACGGGTCTGACACCCATCCGGGAGGTCGTGGCGGAGACCTACCCCCACATCGGCCAGATCGCCGGCCCTGACCGGGAGCAGTACCTCGGCATCCGTTCGGGCTTTTCGTATCTGGATGCGGTGACATCCGGTCTGAACAAATCCGACCTCATCCTGATCGCCGCCCGCCCTGCAATGGGAAAGACAGCTTTTGCGCTGAATATCGCCCAGAATGTGGCGGCACACAACCCGGACAAGGAGGTCTGCATCTTTTCGCTTGAGATGCCCCGCCAGCAGCTTGTTTCCCGTCTGCTGTCATCGGCGGCGCAGGTCGATTCCAATAAGCTCCGCAACGGCCGCCTGACCGGCGATGACTGGGTGCGGCTTGCAACAGGTGCGTGCTATCTGAATGATCTGCCTGTCTACATCGACGATACGGCGAGCATCACTGTGCAGCAGATCAAGGCAAAGCTGCGCCGGATGAGAAATCTTGGCCTTGTGGTCATCGACTACCTCGGCCTGATCCAGACCACGCTCCGGACGGAGAACCGTGTGCAGATCGTCTCCGAGATCACCCGTCAGCTCAAGATCATGGCCAAGGATCTTGATGTGCCGGTGATCCTGCTGTCGCAGCTTTCGAGAGGCCCGGAAAGCCGTACCGACAAGCGTCCGATGCTGTCGGATCTGCGTGAATCCGGTTCTATCGAGCAGGATGCGGACATCGTCATGTTCCTCTACCGTGATGCGTACTATAATAAGGACAATGCCAACCAGAACGTCGCAGAGTGTATCGTTGCCAAGAACCGCCACGGCGAGACCGGCACGATCAATCTGAACTGGGACGGCCAGTTCACCCGCTTCACCACCCTCGAAAAGACCGATGCGCCCGCTTGATGCCGTCCGGACGTTCCTGCGGCAGCATGACATCCGGGAGACTGCCGTCACGGCGGCGCTTTCGGGCGGTGCGGACAGCGTTTGCCTGCTGCACTGCCTGAGAGAATGCCGGGACTTCGGCCTGCAGCTCTCTGCCATCCATGTACAGCACGGACTGCGGGGAGAGGAGAGCCTGCGGGATGAGCGGTTCTGCCGGGAACTGTGCGAAGCATGGGGGATCCCGCTGACGGTTGTCACCGTGGAGGTGCCGCAGCATACCGGGAGCCTTGAGGAGGCCGCACGGGAATGCCGCTATGCTGCCTTTGCAGCACACACGAACGGCTACGTTGCGACGGCGCACACGGCTTCGGACAATTTCGAGACGATGCTGTTCCGCCTGGTGCGCGGCACGGGGCTCAGGGGTCTTGCCGGGATCCCGCCGGTGCGGGAGCGCTACCTGCGGCCGCTGCTGCAGGTGAGCCGTGCAGAGGTGGAGACCTATCTCCGGGAACACAGCATTGGCTATGTGACAGATTCCACGAATCTGACGGATGACTACGCCCGGAATTATCTCCGGCATCAGGCAGTACCGCTTCTGCAGCGGCAGAATCCGGCACTTGAACAGACTGCCGCAGAAACCGCCGATATCCTTCGTACAGAGGAGGATTTCCTCGCAGATGCGGCAGAACATGCCTATGCGCAGGCATTGCAGCCGGACGGCTCGCTCCGGGGACTGCGGATGCTGCACCCGGCACTGCAGCGGCGCTGCATCCGGAAATTTCTGGAAGGAAATGACCTCCCCGCGTCGTTTCCGCAGATCGCGGCCGTGCAGGCACTGCTGGAAAACGGCGGGCGCACAGAGCTGCAGCGGGGCGGCACCTGGGTCTGCGTGAGCCGGGGCATGCTCTTTCTGGAGCATCCGCAGACGGCAGAAACCATTTTGCAGATCGGAAAAAATTGCCTGTATCCGGGCATTTCTGTCGAGGCTGCGTTGGTTCTGCGGGAGGATGAAGAGAAATTTGCAAGTGTTCACAAAAAATTCACAGATTTTACGCTGGATTATGATATAATAAAAGGGTGTGCAAGACTGCACAGCCGGCAGCCTGGTCTGCGGATGATCCCGGCGGGCAGAAGCCATCATGTTTCTGTCAAGAAATGGCTGAATGAAGCGGTTCCTCCGCAGAAGCGGCAGCGGATCCACTATCTGTCCGACGACAGCGGCCTGCTCTGGGCCGAGGGACTCGGGCCGGCAGCGCATGCAGCGGTGACGGAACAGACACAGCGGATGCTGGTGCTGTATCTTCACCAGATTGACACAGAATGCACATGAGCCCGACACATACATGATGTATACTAAGGCATCAATTAGCAGTCAGAGAGAAAGAGTGCTAATTTGTGAGCCTGAAAGAAAAGGAGTGGATGAGTTGACACCGAAAAGAAGCAGAGGCATTATTGCATATCTCCTCGTGGCAGCGGTTCTGATCTTCCTGGCAGTCTTTATGCTGCCGAGGCTGAATGAGAAGAAGTCCGAGTACACGTATTCCGAGATCATGCAGCATTTCGATGACCTCGAGGTCACGAAGTACACCCTCGACCTTGGCAGCGGTGAGCTGAAGATGACCCTTGAGAACGAGGAGGAGATCACCTACACCGTCCCGAACGTGTCGATCTTCAAGGAGGAGACCGAGGGCTACCGGCTGCGCTACAACAAGGCGCATCCGAAGGCACCGCTTGAACAGGATTACTTCAAGATCACCGATAATTCGTGGATCATCACGTATATCCCGACGTTCATCATCCTGATCATGGGCATCGTGCTGTTCATCTTCATGATGCGCCAGGCAGGCGGCGGGAAGTACAACAACTTCGGCAAGGCCAATATCAAGGCGCAGGCTTCCAATAAGAAGGCGACCTTTGAGGATGTGGCAGGTGCCGAGGAAGAGAAATTCGAGATGGCAGAGATCGTGGACTTCCTCCGCAATCCCCGGAAATATGCCGAGATCGGCGCCCGTATCCCGAAGGGCGTGCTGCTGCTCGGGCCTCCCGGAACCGGTAAGACGCTGCTTGCAAGAGCTGTCGCAGGCGAGGCGGGCTGCCCGTTCTACCCGATCTCCGGTTCGGATTTTGTGGAAATGTTCGTCGGCGTCGGCGCATCGAGAGTGCGTGACCTGTTTGAGACTGCCAAAAAGAATGCGCCTTCGATCGTGTTCATCGACGAGATCGACGCGGTCGGCAGACACCGCGGTGCAGGTCTTGGCGGCGGCCATGACGAGCGTGAGCAGACCCTGAACCAGCTCCTCGTGGAGATGGACGGCTTTGAGGCAAATGAGAGCGTCATCGTCATTGCGGCGACCAACCGCCGTGACATTCTCGATCCGGCGCTGCTGCGTCCGGGACGCTT
>CAMNDR010000047.1 GCA_946535685.1 uncultured Clostridia bacterium
CTCGATCCCGCCGACCATACGAAAAAGGCAGACGGGACGGCTTCGGATGTGACGGACGAGAACTTCGGCGGCAATGCGATGGCCGTGTTCGACTGCCATATCTGGATGAAATTCTATGAGGATGAGGACTACACCTATATCGAGGTGGCAAACCGGAAGCTCGATCCGGATTTCGTGGACTGGCCGTATATCCGCCCGGACGGATCGCATGCGGAGAAGCTGTTTTATCCGATGTACGCCGGATGGAAGGATGCGCAGAACCGGCTCCGGTCGCTTTCCGGCATGCGTCCGACCATGCAGACCACGGCTGCACAGGAGCTGCAGTATGCACAGGCCAACGGTAGCCGCTGGACGATCAACGACTGGCCGCACTATCTGTGGATGACCTGCCTGCTGACGCTGATGGGAAAGTCCACCGACGTGCAGGCGGCCTTCGGCAACGGAAATATGACGCGCATCAACGGTACGGCCACGGATATGAAGATCAACGGCCTTTGCAATACAGCCGGGCAGTTCTACGGAACGAGCGGCGACAATGACCCGATGAAGGCGTTTTTCATCGAGAATATCTACAGCAACCGCTGGAGCAGAACGCTCGGTTTTTACAGGAGCTATGGAAAATATTATCTGAAGACCTCGCCGCCGTACACGGTGGACGGAACGTTTGCGGATTACACGGACTGCGGTGCCGGAGTGGCTGAAGAAGGGTTTCTGCAGAATCTGAGAATTACGCCCTGCGGGCCTGTGCCGGCTGAAACCTGCGACAGGGCCGAAGAGACTTCCGGCTGGTATACGGATTATTGCTGGACTTCCAAAGATTACACGGGGCTTCTGCAGACCGGCGGATTTCCGTCAACGAAAAGCCGCCGTGCAGGTCCCTGGGCAATGGCGACGGACGGAAGATCGCCGGATTTTCAGTCATGGTGCCTCGGGGCTTCGGTGTATCTGATCGGGTAGCAAATACAGCGGTAAGTCTGGCGAACCAGGCTTACCGCTGCACTGCGTACATTTATCGGAGCATGCCCATCATGAGCTGGAACAGCAGCACATCATCGGGCTCTACCCGCATATTGGTGATGATCTTTTTGCCGTCCGGATCAGTGATGCCGATCTCAATGAGGGCATCCTCGCTGATGCTCTGACCGGCATAGCTGAAAAACTCGACGAATTTCGGGTGGCGTTCATGGAATTCTTCGAGCATGGGCTTCATTTTCATCATATCTTTTGGATTCATGGGTCGTTTACCTCTCTTCTTTATTTCAGGATACAGGGAAGCGCTGGTTCAATGATGTACCGATGCATCAGCAGTTCCACAAGTATTATACCACATCCTGACAGAAAAAGCAAATCCGGACGGGGAGGCCTTTTCCCGGAGTTTATTACCTCAGAATGCAGAAATCCGTGACCAGAACCTGGCCCTCCTCAAGGGTGACTTCTTCAGGATCCCCCACCTCCAGATAGCCCTCATCTATCTGCTGGACTTTGTTCTTGTCGCTCGGGATACCGTCGTAGACCCAGAACATCCCGGAATACTGATCGTCCACGCCTACGACCTGATAGGTGCCTGGCGCTACATCCTTGCCGACGATGAACATGCCGCTCTTCCAGAACGGATCCGGGTTGAATGCATCATATTCCACGAGCGTGGCAAAGGAAAATTCCAGTCCCTGGCCGTCCTCGACCTCGATATAGGCGGTGTTCTTCACCCAGCCGCCGCCGATCCGTCTGGAATCGGTCATCGTATAGGTGGAATAGACGGCGTAGTGCAGATCGCCGTAGATCCCCTCCGCCTCGCCGGACTGGTTGTAGCTGTCAGAGATCAGCAGATAGCGTCCCGGCGGAAGATCCTCGCCGACTCTGTATTCTCCCTGATCCAGCGAAAAGACGTATTCCTCGATGCTGTCGGGCTCGATCCGGCTTTCCTCCCGCTGCGCCTTCGGGCGTTTTTCCCTTCCATGGCGGCTCTCCTCACGCTCACGCACATCATCCGGGAGCGAGAACGTTCCGGATGATTCCTTCTGGTTCTGCTCCGCCATGCCGCTTTCCAGGATGATCTTCGGGATCAGCATGGAGGCGGACATGACTGCCAGGATCACTGCCCCCGCTGCGGCAAGCGCAATGTAGACAGCGATCGGTTCTTTCTGCTGCTCAGGCAGCTCCGGTGTGGGTTCAGATGCAGGTGCTTCCGGAGCGGGCGCTTCTGCAGGTGGCTTTTCCGGGAGTACGCTGCCGCAGTGCGGGCAGGTGTCACCCGCATATTCAGTTTGACACTTCGGACAGATCATATGCTGCTCCTTTCCGTCTCACCAGCGCCATGCAGCGAAGGGATTCATGGATTTTTTGGGCTCATCGGGATGCTCGGATGCCCGGCGCACACGCAGCTCGAATACTGTGGCGATCGCAATGAGCAGCGCACCTGCCAGGAACAGGTAGATGCCCCAGTGCAGCGATGTCCAGAACGACCAGGTCAGACGCACAGTCATGACAACGAGCACTGCAAAGCCAAGCGTGAACCAGCGGAGCTTTCTGACAAAGAAGCTGCCCGCCAGGATCGCAAAGCTGAATACCACGAGAATGATCGCATCTGCAACATTGCCGAAATTCATGCTCGAAAGCAGCAGACAGAACATCGTCAGGCAGTACATCACAAATCTGCCCACATGCACGCCGCCGTGAAGCTGCTTCGGCAGGATGAACAGCAGCGAGAACAGGAACAGATGCAGCGGCAGCAGATACAGCAGAAGCTGCGGCGTGCGCACCTCCCAGTTGTGCCAGAGTACGAACAGGCCGAACGGATCCTCCCAGTTATGGACAAGGATCGAAATGCAGAAGAACAGCGATGCCAGCAGCGCCGGGATGCGCCATTGCTTCAGACGGCCGATGTACAGCAGCGAGTACATCGTCAGGAACAGGAAAAGCACCAGCGCAGGATGCCAGTCCACCGTGAAGGCGGCACCGAATACCGGCATGACCGCAGCCAGAAGCGGCCAGTCCATGCGGAAGCTCTTGTCTTTGGCCGTACAGAAGCCCTCCGGCACGAGGAAGCGTCCTGTCAGTGCCAGCGCTCCCATCAGCAGCGCAAAGCCGAGGAGCCGGAACACGATGCTCCAGGTCTCCGCCTGCGGCATGCCGAGGGTCGTCAGGCGGTCAGCACTGAGCTCTGCGAGCATGTGATGTGCCGTGACATAGGCCATCAGCAGATGCGGGATGGCGACTGCATTGACCTTACGGCGGGTGTAGACGAATACGAACACCGCCAGCAGAATGAGCAGCAGGAAGCCCCAGCCATAGGCGATCTCACGGGCATCGAGGAAGCTGAACGTGCTGCCGGCACCAAGAAATCCCGCCAGGATCGCAAGGAAAGGCCTTGTGCCCTTGGTGCGTTCGTGGCTCGTGAAGGCTGCCGCTTCGAGGAGATACAGCAGGGTGGCAAAGGCTGTGGCAAGGATCCAGACCACAAATTCAAAATCCTTGAGCCAGAGCTGCAGCGTCATGATCAGAGCGACCGTCATGAACGAGATCAGCACCCATGCGCCGGATTTTTCCAGCAGTATCCGCTTAGTCACATGCGCATAGATCACGGTCGTCAGGAACCCGATCGCAAACGTCCACAGCAGCAGTACATTCGTCAGCTTGTCATTCCCGGCCAGGAACGGCAGACGGACGATGAGCAGGCCGGCGCAGGCTGCAACGGCTGTCATGACCGGCCAGATGCGCTTGGCAAGGAAGCCCTCTGCCAGGAGCAGCAGCGCCGAGATCACCAGCAGCAGAACATACAGCAGATGGAATTCGCCCGCATTGAGAACAACTGTCAGGAACACCAGCCCCAGATGCACGACCATATAGGAGGTGTCCTTCGGGAGCTTTCCTTTCTTCTCAACGGCGATGAAAATGCAGGTCATGATGAGCAGAACGAACAGGGACGGGATAAAATCCGTCTCAAACAGCGTCGCCAGAACGCCGATCGGCAGTGTCAGCCCCGTGATGACAAGTCCTGCGATGCCGTAGGTCTTGGAGAGGGCTTCCTGCCTGGCAAAGCGCACCGCCATCAGCACAAGACCGACAAAGATCGGTGCAAACCAGAACGGTGCAAAGCCGATGTTGAAAATCGGCAGATCCTCCTGATGCGGGAGCAGATCGTCGATCGCAGCAGCCGCACCGACCAGCGCCAGGATGCTGCCGAAGACGCCGCCGTGGAATGTGCCGGAGCCAAAGCGCTTGTTGCAGAACAGAACTGCCAGAATGAGCCAGAGGATGAGGGCGGCAGCGTCGGATTCTATCACCAGGAACCACAAGTAGAAGGTGTAGAACAGCAGCAGCGGATAGAGCACAAAGAGCGATGCCTTCGCAAGCGGCGTGCCCGGCTTCTTCTGCAGGAGCCATTCGGTCAGGAAGCTGAAGCCCACGGCGAACGCCACCCAGAGCGAGCAGGTCACGATCCAGCCGGTCACCTCATCGGCACCGAAGGTCTTCAGTCCCTCAGCCGACGCAAACCGGGCAAGAAATGTCCATGCTGCGGAGAAGCCCGCAAGACTCAACCAGGCGAGCGGCGTGTTTTTGTAGCGGAACTGCCCGTAGAACGTGGGCAGCGCAACACCAAGGAAGATGCATGCCCAGAGCAGCATCGAGCCGCCGCCGCTGTAGGAGAACCATTCGCCGAACAGAGAAAAGACGCCGATGCCGCCGATGGACAGCGGCAGGAAAATGCAGCCGAGAATGAAGAACGCAAGCCCTGTCTTTTCGAGCTTGAAGACACGCTCCGCCAGAAGATTTGCGCCGAATGCCAGAACGCTTGCCGAGAGCAGCGTCACCGCACGCCCCATGTTCGGCATGACATCCCAGGTGTTGGTCAGGAACAGAACGCCGCCCAGGAACAGGAACGCAACACCGGCGATCAGCAGCAGCGGGATCGGGGAGAAGGGCTTTTTCTCCTTCACCGGCATGGGCGGGGGCGGTACCGGGCGGGGGATGTAGGTCTCTCGCGGCGGCAGCGGACGCTGCGGCGGCGGTGCTGCCCCGACAGGCGGCGTATACACAGGGGGCGCTGGAATGCCCACCTGGGAAGCATCGAGCGTGAAGGGCTTTGGTGCAGCCTCCGGCTCCGGCGATGTATCCGGTGCGCCGTAGAGATTGGTATAATCGTTCGACATAGGGATCCCTCCTTTATCACGTCAACCGGGTTTCCCCCGATTTTGGTTTCTATCATGTTAGTACATGGTTATGCTGGAAAAATTACAAAAATGGTGCACAAAGATTGCCCCCATGATTTTGGCAGGATGCACAATCCCCCTCTGCGGGAACAGAGGGGGATTATAACATACAAAATGCAAAGCGCATGTTCCGGTCTGTCCTGACCGGTAAACCCGGCATGCGTCTGCCGGCAGAGGCTTCCTGCCCGCTTAGTCGTGGATGATGGCGGGCATGCCGTTGAAGGTGATGTTGTACATTTCCTTGGCAACACTGTGCGGCAGGTTGATGCAGCCGTGCGAACCGTTGTACATATAGACGCTGCCGCCATAGCGGGATCTGCCGAGGTCATGGAAACCGCATCCAAGATAGTTGAACGGCATCCAGTAGTCTACCCAGCACTCATAGCCCTGTACCGCATAGGTACCGAGCTTTCTCGGACTCTCGTGCGACCAGATCTGGCAGATGCCTCTCGGGGTGCGGCGCTCCGGATTGGTCTCTGTACCGGATACGATGTCGGATTCCAGCACAACAACGTTGTTCTTATAAATCCACATATGCTGTGCGGAAATATCTACCTCAACATAGGTCGTGCCGATGTCGTCTGCGCCGCGGACAAGACCCTTCTGCTTGTATTCCGGCTCAACCGTTGCACTCTTGCCGGCACGCATCAGCTCGATGAGCTGGTCGGTCGTTGCATCCTTGTCGATCAGCCAGCCATAGGTGCTGGAATAATCGCCGTTCCACGGCACTGTGATCCAGCCGTCCAGCGTTGCATAGAACGAACGGGAAGTGCCCCAGGTATCGGTCTCTGCAGCCATCTGCTCTACAAATCCGTAAACCTTATCACGGTCAAACAGCACGCTGCCGTCGCCGTCCTTCATGACAGAGCCATCCGGAAGCGTCATGATCCAGTCAACGATCATGCTGCTGTCAACCTTCTTCTTGCGGTCATCAAAATCAAAGGTGATGTTGCACTTTGCATAGCTGTTGTACAGCTCCAGCTCTGTCTGCAGTGATTCCTCGGTGATCTTTGCCATATACGGCTCATAGCATCCGGAATCGGTCATATTCAGGATGACCTTGCCCTCAGCAAGCTGCTCGCTGAGATACTCCATCAGGACATTTGTATCAAACTGGTCGCCCAGCGTCTCAGGCTCGATCGTGAAATCGCCGTTCTCCTGGCGGACGATGTGTGCATCCTGCGAAACCTCGCTGCCCCAGTCATAGCTTTCGATCAGGCTGCGGAGCTTGTCTGCATTGTAATGATAATCATAGTCGATCTTGTACTCCGTGGAGCCGAACAGCTTGCCGACCCAGGAATACGGGCTTTCTTCTGCGGCTTCTGCCAGTGCGCCGTTGGGCACGCTGTAGGCAGCATCAAAATCAGCCGCATTGAACACGACTTCCTTGCCGTTATGATCCATCAGATGCAGATCACCGGCGTGCATGCTCTGTACCAGTGTATAAGAAGCTTCCTCGGTCGTCATACCGGCAACATCCACCGTATTCACCAGCGTGTTCGGCAGGAACTTGCCCTTGTATGTACCTGCGACAACGATAAAGCCGACCAGGCACGCTACAAGCACGGAAGCGCCGATGCCGCCTGCGTAGATCAGGGGCTTTTTGGGATTGCCGGATGGTGTATTCTTGAAGCCTGTGCTCTTCTTGGCACCCTTCTTGACAGCCTTGCCGGACTTGCCTGCAGATGCCGCAGGCTTCTTGGCAGATGCCTTGCGGAGGGCGGGCTTTGCGCCTGCATTCCGGGGCTGGGTATCCTTTTCGGATGCCGGCTTCAGCGGTGCAGCCGGTGCAGGACGAACCGCCTTCATCTCTGCCGTATCCGCAGCAGCCTTCTTCGAGGTCTCCTGCATCTCATTCATGCGTCGCAGCGGCTTGAGCTCCTCGTGGCTGGGCGCAGCATGGCTGATCGGGCGGGCAGGTGCTTCGTCCTCTTCCTCATTGGCATGGGCGAGGGCTGCCTTGATCTTAGCCATTTT